>JAGLWJ010000048.1 GCA_023133475.1 Phycisphaerae bacterium
CATTTTCCATTTTCCATTTTGTCAGTAGGGCGGGTTCCACCCGCCGCACTATACCAAGAAGGCGGGTGGAACCCGCCCTACATTTTGCGTGAAAGGTTTTCTCCGTAAGCGTGTATATCTAATAGTGGCTTGTTTGGTCTGCCACGACTCCGTAACGCGGCGTTTCTCGGCTGCTGCAGGAGAGAGGCAGTCGGGCAAACGTCGCGGAGGTTTGCTCGCAGTGACGCAGAGGGAATGTTGATCTTGTAGTATCGGGCTGGAGGGTGTCGTGTGCCACGCTTGCCTAGCCAGGGCTGGGGGGTGTTATCATTCACCCAGCCAGGCAAGCGTGCGCCACGGCACCGGCAAGGAGCGTTAGTGACACCAGTGTCCCCGCCGATTTCGCCTGATTAGCCCTATGGCGCCGAGGGCGAGCAGCGAGAGCGTGCCAGGTTCGGGGATCTCCAGCGCCACACCGAGCCTGAAGCACGCGGAAATGTCCGTAAAATCGTTGCCGGTGGGCACCTCCTCGATCTGGCCCATGTCGTTCGAGCCCCACGCCACGATCGATCCGTCCTCCTTGAGCGCCGCACTCCACCATTGGCCCGCGGCAACGGCCACGTAGTCGTAGCCGGAGGGTACGGTGGCTTGGCCGGACCCGTTGTTGCCCCAGCCGGCGAGCGACCCGTTGGTCCTGACGGCCAGACTGTGCCAAGTGCCCGCGGCGATGTCCACAAAGTCATAGCCGGAAGGCACGACCTGACCAGGCACGTTTCCCCACGCGGCGAGCGATCCGTTAGTTCTGATCGCTACACAGTGGTCGTGGCCTGCGACGATGGCGTTGAAGGTGCCGCTGGGCACGTCGGTTACACCCTGATAGTTCCTGCCCCACGCGACGAGCGACCCATTGGCCTTGAGCGCCAGGCTGAACTCAACGCCCCCGTCCACGGCCACATAGCCGGTGCCGGATGGCACGTCGCTCTGGCCCTCGTTGTTCCAGCCACATCCGAAGAGCGACCCGTCGGTCCTGACGGCCAGACTGTGGCGGTAGCCCGCGCCGATGGCTGTAAAGCCGTCGCCGGATGGCACGCCGCATTGGCCATATCCGTCATCGCCCCACGCGGCGAGCGACCCGTCCTCCCTCATCGCAAGACCAAAGTGCTGACCTGCGGCAATGGCCGTAAAGTCGTAGCCGGAGGGGGTGTCCTCTGCGCCGCCACCCCACACGACGATCCCCTCGGCGATCGCGACGGATGGCCCCGCCAGCCCGATCGCAAGGCAAGCAGCAACCGCAGACAGACTGATTGAGTGCGTGAGTTTCATAGCTTTACCTTTCTTTTCAAAAGCGTCAATCCTGCACCTCTTCGATACCCATATTCGTATTTGTCCTTCTGAAAGCGTCCAGGTGCCCTGAACTCCCCTTGGCTGACAGGCACTGCCCGAAAACCAAAAAAAGAGACCACCCCTTAGGTGTCTCTCTTTGCCCTGTGAACCGATTGTCGGGCGGAAGGAATACCACCTCCGCCTTCATCACGACCTACCCCTACAATCTACCAGACACATGCAAGCAACACAAGTGCAAGCAACACAAGTGCAAGCAACACAAGAGGAAACAAAATGGGTGGCGACAGACGACAAGCATCCGCGAGGATCATCGGCAGAGCCGTTGCCTGGTGGCGCTTTTCACGGTCGGTCTCGCGTTCGCTAAGGCCTCTCGTTGCCCGCCGCGTCGGTATGGCAGTTGGAGCCGCTCACTTACAGTCGTGGTATTGATTGTGGTGGTGAGAGATGTTTTCAAGCCAAGCGCGGGAGGGGAAGCACCGATTAACCATTTGTGCGCACACCAAGCTTGGTGAAGAAACCGTGCGAGCCGGGCAACGAGGTTTGTGGATGACACAGGTGTACGACATATGTCTGGTCGATGACGACGAGCAGCAACGACGCCTGATCGGGGTTGGTCTCGACCGGTTGGGGTTCACCTGGATCGGTGCGGAGGACGGTAAGTCCGGTATGGACTTGATCTTGCAGCATCACCCGAAGGTGATCCTGTGCGATTGGTGTATGCCGGTAATGGACGGGCTGGCGATGCTGAAGAGGGTGCGCGAAAAGCCCAGCGTGGCCGCCACGTTCTTCATCACGATGACAGCCCATAACACGCCGACGAGCAAGTGCGAATCCCTCGAAGCCGGCGCCGATGATTACCTCACCAAGCCCGTTGACTTCCGGGAGCTGGTTGCTCGTGTGCGTGTGGGCATTCGCGTGTGGGAGATGCAACACCGCCTGCACCAGGCAGCTTTCACCGACGGGCTCACCGGTTTGTACAACCATGACCACCTGAACCGCATTCTGGAAAGCGAATGGAAACGCTCACGACGCTATGGGGCGCCCATGTCCCTGATTATGACAGACATCGACTACTTCAAGGCTGTCAACGATACTTATGGGCATCTGGTGGGCAACCAGGTGCTCGAGGAGGTGGCGGGTATTCTGCGAAACAGCACCCGTGAGGCGGACTCGATCGGGCGTTTCGGCGGTGACGAGTTCGCCATAATAGCTCCCGAAGCCTCGCTGGACGCGGCGGCGGCGTTGGCTGAACGCATTCGCCTGAGTGTCTGTGATCTGTTGAACATCGAGTTGCTTCGAGACCACATGGTAACCATCTCAGCCGGTGTTGCCAGTGCCGACGACCCGCGGGTGCATAGCGCCGCTGAACTCATCGAGTTGGCGGACCGCGCGTTGTACGTCTCCAAACGGCGGGGGCGTAACCAGGTATCCACGACGCAAGATATCGATACCGACAACAATGCCGACACGGCAGAGCTCATCCAGATCGAGGAAGTCGAAGCCTTGCGCAAGCGTGTGGCGGTTCTGAGTGTGCAGACTAAAAACGTTTACGTCCAGAGCATTGCCGCCCTGGTGCAATCACTCGAGGAAAAGGATCCTTACACCGCCAGGCACTCCGTCAACGTCTCCTACTACGCCGAACAGGTCGCCCGGCAGATGGGTTGCAGCGAGTCGTTGGTGGTGTCGGTGCGTAATGCCTCCCTGCTGCACGATGTCGGCAAGGTGGGCATCCCAGACCGGATTTTGATGAAACCAACCTACCTCACCGAATTGGAACATACCGTCATGCAGCAGGTGCCGTTGATCAGCACCCGCATTGTGGACCATCTGA
>JAGLWJ010000480.1 GCA_023133475.1 Phycisphaerae bacterium
ACCCACCCTACGCTTGGGGGCAAAGACAACCGTCATTGTGTTATAGAGGAGAATCATCTCATGAATTTCAGAACGACAACAATCCTGGTTTGGCTCACGGCAGGGACACTGTGTTTTCTGTCTGTAGTCACTGCTTATGGTGGGCCTCCGCCGGTCGTGCCGCCAGGCCTTCCACCGGTCGAGGCCCCTGCTGACAATCCCATGACTCCCGAGAAGATCGAGCTCGGCAAGCTGCTCTACTTCGACCCGCGTCTGAGCAAGGACGGCACGATCAGTTGCGCGACATGCCACAACCCAAAGGAGGGTTGGTCCGAGCGGCGGTCGACCAGCAAGGGCATCAAGGGCCAGATCGGCAGCCGCAACTCGCCGACGGTGATCAACTCCGCGTACCATCGCGCGCAGTTCTGGGACGGCCGAGCCGCCACTCTCGAGGAACAGGCTCTCGGGCCGATCGAGAACCCCATCGAGATGGGCCATAAACTGGAAGACGTGGTCAAGGAGCTTACGGCGATCCCCGAATATACCAAACGGTTCCAGGCTGTCTTCGGTACGGGTGTCACGAAGGATGGCATCGGCAAGGCCATCGCGGCTTTCGAGCGAACCATACTCAGCGGCAACTCGCCTTACGATCGCTTCAAAGCCGGCGACGAAACGGCTCTCACCGATGCGCAGAAGCGGGGAATGCAATTGTTCACCAAGAAGGGCAAGTGTGCTCTGTGCCACACGCCGCCGACCTTCAGCAACGGGCGGTACTCCAACGCCGGTGTCGATGCCGGTAAACCGAAGCCGGACCCGGGACGACACGACGTCACCAAGAAGGACCGCGACTTCGGCAAGTTCCGCACTCCCCACCTGCGTGATCTCGTCGATACCGGGCCGTACTTCCATGACGGCAGTGCCAAGACGCTCGAGGACGCCGTCGCACTGATGGCCGACGGTGGCAAAGACAACCCGCACCTCTCGTCCATGATGAAAGGGGTCAGACGGGCTAAGCTGACCGATCAAGACCGGAAAGACCTGGTCGAGTTTCTCAAGGCGCTCTCGGGCCAGTATCCGGTCATCGAACCGCCAAAGCTGCCTTGAGCGATCGGCCCGGAGAAGATGCAGAGAAGCAACGTTTGGCCAAACAGGCGTTGATCTTTGGTCTTTTTGTCTCCACGGTTTTCACGCTGGTGGTGATTCCGGTAGTGTATTACATGGTCTACGGTCGTCGAACAACCTAATGGGGCCGCGCCCCGTCGTGGGTGGCATAGCCACGCTCGCGTGGCCATGATATACTGCGACACACGCGATATGCCTATGCAATCGTGGAATATGTCGTGCACCCAGCGAAGACGGGCTGAGTGATAGCGGGAGGCAGAACGACCTTCGTAAAGGTGGAAATCGCCTTGACCGCATACAAACGGCGGATACGCCGGAGGCGATGATGGTGCAGAACAGATTCCCAGAAGGCTGGGACGAAGAAAGGGTTCGCAGGGTCTTGAGCCACTACGAGGACCAGACCGAGGACGAAGCGGTTGCCGAAGACGAATCCGGGTATGAGGACCGGACTGAGTCCATTGTCGAAGTGCCGGTGGAACTTGTCCCTGCGGTTCGCGAACTGATCGCAAAACACAAGCGTTAAGGCTGGCCGCCAAAGAGGAGGTATCCGAACAATGTCCATTCTTGCTCATCTCATCGTCATCGTGATGGTTAGTCAGACCGCTGAGGAAAAGAAGCCGAATTGCGTCGCCTGCCATACCAAGGTGACGCCCGGCATTGTCAGCGACTGGAAACAAAGTGCCCACGCCGACTCCGGTGTGGCCTGCATGGTCTGTCATGGAGACGAGCACACGTCGCCCAAGAATGTCGACAAGGTCCGCATCCCCACGCCGGAAACCTGTGCCGATTGTCACGAGGAACAGGTCGAGCAGTTCAAGGAGGGCAAGCATGCGCTGGCGTGGGCGGCCATGAAGGCGATGCCTACTGCTCACTGGCAGCCCATGACGCTGATGGACGGCATGAAAGGCTGCGGCGGCTGCCACAAGATCGGCCTGAAGACCGACGAAGAGATCAAGGCTCTTAAGAAAGACGGAGCCGGTTTCGGGGTGGCTTCGTGCGATGCGTGCCACACTCGCCACCTTTTCACTGCGGAGGAGGCTCGGCAACCGCAGGCCTGCCGAACCTGTCACATGGGATTCGATCATCCGCAGTGGGAGATGTACTCGTCTTCCAAGCACGGCGTGCGGAACGCCCTCAAACAAATCGGCACGTTGCCGAAGTCGACCGTCGCCCCGACCTGCCAAAACTGCCACTTGCCGGGCGGCACTCATGCCAACAAGACCGCGTGGGGGTTTCTGGCTGTTCGTCTGCCCATGCCCGAGGACAAACAGTGGGCGGCGGACCGGGCCACCATCCTGCAATCGCTCGGGGTTCTCGATCCGGACGGCAAGCCGACAGCGCGGCTGGAACTGGTCAAGTCCGCCGATCTTGCCCGGCTCACGGAGAAGGATTGGAAACAGCAACGCCACCAGATGGTCAAGATTTGCAAGCGTTGCCATTCCAGGAACTTCGCCAAAGCCGAACTGGCCAAGGGCGATGAGATAATCAAGCAGGCCGACCACGTGATGGCGAAGGCTATCCGGATCGTGGCCGGGTTGTACGAGGACGGGACACTACCCAAACCCGAGCACTACACCCATCCGTTCCCGGACGCGCTTACGTTCCACGATGCCCCGACGGTGATCGAGCAGAAGTTGTTTGTGATGTTTTTCGAGCATCGTATGCGGGCGTTCCAGGGCACATTCCACATGAATCCCGACTACGCGTTCTGGTACGGCTGGAGCGCCATGCAGCGCGATCTGACCGAGATCAAGGAGTTGGCCGAGGAGATGCGCCACCGACGGGCGGCCCGAGATGGAACATGAGAGCGTTCCAAACCATGTTGCACTTGTGTGCGTCGAGGATGTGCTGTACGGTGCATTAGGAGCCTGTGCAGGCGTGCCGCACGGCGCCGGACTGTTCAACCGTCAAGATAAGTGAGGGGGGGAAATGCGCAGTACATCGCCGCAGACAAATAGTAAACATTCAGTGAACCCGTGGCAGGTTTGGATCAACTACCGATACCGAGCACAGGGCCACGCAAGCGTGGTCAGGGCGTTTGACACTACCGTACCGCCGGCTTCCAGCCGGCAGAATGCCGGCAGGATGCCGGCGGTACAACAGGCTGGACGGGTTTACTGAATGTTTACGACAAATATCCGAAAGTGCACTCAAATGGCAGTGGCAGTTGCCTTGCATTGGATGGTCGTGTCGAGCGCGGCAGGTGGGACGGGCAACTACCTGATCATCACGGCAGAGGACTACACGGGCAGCGCGCCGCTGGCCCAATTTGCCGACGCCAAGGCCGCGATGGGCTTCGACGTGACGATCCACTCGGTGCCCGCCGGCACGTATGGGAAAACGATCAAGGCCTACATCGAGAACCTATGGGGCACGCCGGATGCGCCCGACTACATCCTGCTGGTCGGCGACACCGGGGGTTCTTGCTCGACGTCGGCGTTGATTCCCCACTGGAGTGGTGGAGGCCCCAAGAACGCGGTCACCGACCTGCCTTATGCGTGCATGGATGGCCCTGATGACTGGTATCCCGACATCGCCATCGGGCGTTTCTCTATCACCTCGGTGAGCATGTTGCAGGGCGTGCCCGACAAGGGCGCGGCTGCGATCCTGTTTCCCGGGACCCGTATTTACTATGAAGAATACCCGTGGGATGAGTGTATCAGCCTCGAGAAGTTCTTCTTCGAGTCCTTCTTCGCCCATGACATCTGGGAGGTGGGGCCGGCTTGGCAGGCCGCCACATATCGGCTTCTGGCGCAGGACGGCCCGACCGACGTCGTCCGTGACTACTTCGAGATGTACAACCTGCTGGGCGATCCCGCCCTGCTCCTGCCCGCGGGCGTCGGCTTCTCGCTCAGCGCCGATCCGGTCTTGCAGAACCTCTGCTCCCCGCTGACGGATGAGGCTGTCTACACTATTGAGGTCAAGCAGCACGTGGGCTTCGACCAGCCGGTAACGCTCACGACGCTGGGCGAACCGCCGGGGGCGACCGTAGACTTCAGCACCAATTCCGTCCCGCCGCCATTCACATCCGTGCTGACAATCAGCAACATCGCCGGCAGTGCGCCCGGTGAGTACAGCATCGAGATCAGTGGGGCCGCGACGGGCGTGCAGCGATCAACGGTGATGGAACTGAACCTTTCGAACGGCGTGCCGGGCGACGTGACACTCATCAGCCCGCCAGATGACGCCCCCGACGTGCCGCGCAAGCCGACGCTGACGTGGGAGCCGGTGTCACTGGCGGTGGAGTGCGAGTTGCAGGTGGCGACCGAGCCTGACTTCACGAACGTCGCCTACAACGCCACGGTGACAGGGACAAGTCATACGCCAGCCGGCAATTTGAATCTGGCGATGCCCTATTACTGGCGCGTCCGCGCCTCCAACGGCTGCGGCGCGGGCGACTACTCAACCGCTTTCACCTTCACAACGCTCGAACCGGCTGATTATTCCACCGAGCAGTTCACCGGCGACTTCGATCTGGATAACCTTACGCTCGCATTCATCCCGGACGCCTCCGGTGAGCACTACGATATCTGTCGCCACGTGGCTTCGGAACTGCCGACCGACCCAGCCGGTGGGACGGTGCTCTCCATTTTGGAAGATAGTGCAGCGTGGGTGAACCTGGCTGACGACAAGACCGTGCTGCTCTACAACATCAGCTACTCCAACTTTGCCATTTGCGATAACGGTGGCGTCACCTTCGGGGGCAGCAACATGGGCTACGCGGAGTCGTTGTCGATCCACTTCAACCAGCCGCGCATCTCGGCCCTGTTCAACGACCTGAGTGCGTCCGCCGGCGGCAGCGTCAGTTGGAAGCAACTCGACGACCGGGTGGTGTTCACCTACGACAACGTGCCCGAGTGGAACACATCCAACAGCAACACATTCCAGATCGAGATGTTCTTCGACGGCGAGATCCGTATTACGTGGCTCGACGTCGACTCGAACGACTCCATCGTAGGCCTCTCTGCCGGCAACGGTCTGCCGGACGACTTCGTGGAGACGGATGTTTCCACGTCCGAGCCCTGCCCTTGCGGTGACTACGATGCTGACGGGGACGTGGACCTGCACGACTTCGCGGCATTCCAGGTCTGCTTTGGGCAGGCGGCGGCTGGCGAATGTCAGCCCGGCAACGTAGCCGGCGGCGATACGATCGACTTTGACGACTTCGCTCTGTTCGCCGACGCCCTGAACGGGCCGCAGTGAGCCTGATCCGCTGCTCTCGTCGTAGCCGAAGAGGATCAACCGGCACAGGCTGCCCTCGTGCACGTGAGGCGGCTTGCCGGGCGGCGCGGAGCCGAGCGGTGCGGACGAGCTAACGTTTTTGCTATTGAGCACGCGCACGCCTGCCGTAACCGAGTTCACCGGCCCGGCCCGTGGACAGATGGCCCACTACATGCTAAGGTGGCTCAGCGCACGGGGCGAAGCAGGTCCCTGGAGCGAAACGGCCAGCGCAACGATTGGGGCGTAGAAGCCGGCAACGATCAGCAGGATCGTCGTTCGGGAAGTTGCGGTGGTATGACAACGGAATCGAAGCCTCCTGGATGAGGGCGAATTTGGGCATGCGCGACTACCGACTCCATGACCTTGCCGACGAAAAGTTTGAAGAACTCGTCGGCGTGCTGTGTCGCTCAGAATTGGGGACAGGCACGATGGTCTTTTCGAAGGGACGGGACGGAGGCCGCGACGGGCGCTTCCAGGGGACCGCGGAGCGGTTCCCATCCGAGAAGGCACCTTGGTCGGGCAAGTTCATCATTCAGGCCAAGCACACGAATAATCCGATCGCGAGCTGTTCGGATGGGAAGTTCCACGGAAATAAGTCCAGCGTCGTCGCGAAGGAGATTCCGCGCATCAAAGCACTGAAGGAAGAGGGCGAGATAGATAACTACATCCTTTTCACAAATCGCAAGCAGCCAGGAGACGCCGCTCAGCGTGTCTGTAACAACATCGTCGAGGAAACCGGCGTAGAGAACGTTCAACTCGTCGGCATCGAGAACCTGAGTCGGATGATCACGCTTCATTGGGGCGAAGTTCGAAAGGTCTTCCCCGAGTTGGCGCAGGCACAAGGCCCTCTGAGGTTCTATCGCCAGGATATCGCGGAGGTCCTCGACGTGATCAAGATGGCATTGGCCGATCACAAGGGATCAGCACCCTCAACGTCATTCTCATATATTGATCTCGATCGCAAGAACGAACTCAACAACCTGAGCGAGCGTTATTTTCGCCACATGCAAGCCGAATCAAGTCCGTATTTCGGACAGATTCAGGACTTCCTTAGAGACCCGATCAATCGTGACATGGCCGATGCCTACGACAACATAGCCGCACATTTCAATAATACCGTCACCGTAAACCGCGACGATTTTGCCAAGTTCGATATGGTCTTTCAGCAGATTCATGACATCTTGATCGAGCGTAATCCCACCCTGGAGAAACGGTCTCGGCTAATCTTCACCTTACTTCATTACATGTACTGGGCGTGCGACCTGGGCGAAAAGGCGGATGATAAGACCAACACGTCATCTTGATCTGGATACCTGCGTCCTCAACGTGGCGACGCATGTGGCACACCGGCTTCGCAAGGACGGCCCTGCGAAATACGGATTGCTGATCGACATGATCCAGGACGAACTTGGCCCGCAAGCCAAGTTCCAATTCCCACTGGCGGTGGGCCTGCTGTATCTACTCGGGACGGTAGAGTACAACGAGAAGGCCGATTTGCTCTATCGAGTTGAACCCGACCATGGGACCGCGAAATGAAGTTAAGCAGCATCTACTCAAATAAGCCTGCCGTGTTTCCACGGATCGATTTCAATGATCGCCTGAACGTGATCCATGCGAAGGTTACGCGCCCGAAGGAATCGGACAAGGACTCCCATAATCTTGGGAAAACGCTCCTGCTGCACCTGATTGATTTCATGCTCCTGAAGGGCCTCACGAAGGGGCATTTTCTCCATGACAACAAAGAGCGCTTCGAGGGTTTCGTTTTTTTCCAGGAACTCCAGACAAACAATGGGAAGTACGTCACTATACGGCGGGGAGTCGATCGGGCAACGAAGATATGGCTAAAACTGCACGATGCTCCGGGGCAGGATTTCTCGCGACCAGAGGAATTGTGGGATCACGCAGAGTTGGCCATAGCCCCAGCTCGCACCAGACTTAACTCGGCGCTCGGGCTCCATGACATAGACGATAAGTGGGATTTCCGAAAAGGGCTTGGTTACTGCCTGCGTGCCCAAGGCGACTATCGCGACGTGTTCAAACTTGCCAAGTTCGCCGGAAAACACAAGGATTGGAAGCCGCTCATCGCGCATCTTCTCGGTCTGGACTGGCACCCGATTCAGGAGAAATATGATCTCGACGACCAGATTGATACGAAAAAAAGACTTCGCGCCGAATCAAAGCAGCTAACCATCGCGGATGGGGACGTATACGACAAGCTGAAGGGCGCACTTGACATCAAGCGGGCTGAGGCTGATGAAGCCAAGGCCGACATTGATCGCTTCAACTTCTACCAACAGGACATGAAGTTCAACGCCGAGGTTGTCGAGGAAATCGAGAATAAGATAGCGGCCTCTAACGACCGGCTCTACACGATTGACTACGAGGTAAACAAACTGGAAGAGGCATTGAGTAAGGGCATCGCTTTTGACCCGGACGCAGTGCAACGTCTGTTCGAGGAAGCGCACGCGGAATTCCCGGATGCCCTCAAACGCGATTACAATGAGCTACTCGAGTTCAATCGCAGGTTATCGACAGACCGTGGTCGCCGCCTCGGGGAGCAGCTCACGGCGCTGCGCGGAGAGCGAAAGTCAGTGGCAGCAGCGCTTCGGCAACTGAACCAACGACGGGAAGACGTCCTTCAAATCATCCAGGACACCGACACTTTGAATAAGTTCCGCAAACTCCAACATCTGCTTGTTGAACGGGAGACCGAGATCGCTCGTTTGCAGGCCGAGCTTGAGCAACTCGATCGGGTCGCTCAGATCGACAAGGGGATTCGCGAACTAGAGCATCAACGTGAAAAGAAGATTGAAGCCATTGATTCGGTGGTCCGCGCCGGCAGCGATCTGTACTCGGGCGTGCGAAGCGAGTTCAACCGGATACTCAAGGCGATCATCGATGTGCGTGCCAACCTGTCGACAAGCCCCAATAAGAACGGAAATGTCGAGTTCGAAGCGGCATTGTTGAAAAGCGACACCACGG
Organism: Phycisphaerae bacterium; assembly: GCA_023133475.1. Taxonomy (GTDB): domain Bacteria; phylum Planctomycetota; class Phycisphaerae; order UBA1845; family UBA1845; genus JAAEQG01. The sequence goes on from JAGLWJ010000480.1 coordinate 8,305, forward strand.
ACGTTGCAACGAGCGAAGACAGGGGAACATCCTATCGCCATCTCATGTGTTGCGCATTCGACATGGCCCTGCTATCCGCTCACTCGGGTGGCTCGTTTTATCGGTTTGTCTACCATGATGGCGTGTTTGAGGGGCTGGACAACAGGAAAAAGCTCAAACTCCTTGAACTGGTGCGCGATCTCACCGATCGCTTCGGCATTCAGTGCATCCTGACAGTGATTGATGCGGACATGCCGCGCGATGACAACGGTGACATCGTGCCTTTCGAAGAGGGTGAGATTGTGCGGGAGCTTTTCGAGGGCGCGAATGAGGGACGCCTGTTCAGAATGCCGAAGTTCTGATGCCAGCACAGGTGCCACTTGGGCCGAAGGGGCTGGTCGGGTGTGGCTGGAATGATGGCGCGGGGACAACCCCCGGCACCTCGCCGGGTCGCGCTAGGCCCGGCATTTA
>JAGLWJ010000481.1 GCA_023133475.1 Phycisphaerae bacterium
TAAATGCCGGGCCTAGCGCGATGGAATGCCTGAGCTTGCCGCCTTACCCCAGGGCTCGGATCGGATGTTCCCTCGCTTACGCTTCGGGCTCGGATCCGTAGACGCCTCGTTGCCTTGTTGCCTCGTTGCCTCCTCACCACGGGTTTACTGAATGCTTACTCCAGGCGTGCAACTCGCTAACACCCGGCGGGACGTAGCCTACACAAACACGCGTTTGTTATAGATCACCCATTCGATCAGCAGAATGACCAGGGCAGCAATAAGCAAGTGAGGCCAAAGCGGCTCATTGACCAACTGGGCACCTTCGGTGGCTTGAAGAGTGGTGGTGCCGACGGTCATGCGGTTACTCGGGCTGACGTTGCTCTCGGCAGGGTTGAACAGGTTCACCGCAAAGCTGTTCTGTCCGGCGACCGCCGGCTCCACCCGGTAGACCCCGACCCGTCGAGTCCGGGCATAATGAACCACTCGCGCCTTGCCCGCCGTGAGCGTCTCCCGCCCGCCGTTGGGGCGGCGGATGGTGAGGCTGTCCGCACCGGTAGGCCTGGCTAGAGCCACCGGATCGCCCGGCTGGGTGGCTACGCGGGAGGTGGCACTCAGGCTCGAGGTCAAAAACGCGATAGCGTTGTACATGAACACCGGGAAGTGGGCCTTGGTCACCCAAAACGTGTTCATCATCGGATCGCCAACCTCGTCCTCGACCACCAGCCGAAAGGCGCAAATCAAGTATTGGCAGCCTTGCCGGGCAAAGTAGCTCAGCACCGGCGAGCTTTCGCCCTCGATCAGCGTCTGTGCCTCGGACGGTAGTTCCAGGCGGTTCCACTCATATACCTCGACGTTGGCAACCGGCACATGACGCAGAACCGGGTGCGATTCGTCCCAGTTGAAGATGATCTCGTTGTCGATCGGATCGCCCATGACCACATCGTCGATCACCGGCACCGAGCCCCAAAAGAAATAGCTGCCCTGGTAAAGCCGCTCGGTTGAGTACCCGTCGAAGATCACCAGGTCGTAATTGCTGCGGTCGCCGTCAGCCAGGGTCTCCCGGTCGGCTGTTTCGTACTCGTCGGGTGTCATCATTTCGACCTGCAAGGGCAGCGTTGGCAGCACACGTTCGAGGAACAGGTTCCCCGCAGTGACCAGAAGCACCTTGACATGTCGCGGCGGGTCGATAACCGCCCAGGCGCGGTTGTCCGCTTCGAGTGCGTCGTGGTACTCCATGCGCACCTCCACCACACCGCTGCCGCCATAGTCGAAAGGGTCGAATGCCACTGATGCAACACTTCCCGGCAGCGGGGCGGCGGGCTCTTCAGTAGCCGAGGCGAATCCAACGTCACCACCTTCGGTTTCATCAGCCGCCGGCGCTGCCTTCAGACCGGGTTCAAGCCGAACCTCCTGGATGTCGCGGTGTTCGTCTTCCACGTAGAGCTGCACGTCGAACGATACCGGCTCAGGCCCGAAATTGCGTATCTCGGCGAACACGCTGAGGATGTCCGGCTGCTCGTAGTTGCGACGGGCACTCATGGATGTAATGCCGACGTTGTCCCTGCGCCAAGCCACATTCACCAGTTGCATATTCTCGGTGTTAAGCCGCTGGATATTGAGGGTGTTTAAGTCTTCGATGCGCCCGTCGGAAAAGATCAGGGTGGTGGCTGGCGGAGCGGCGGATCTTGGCGCGATGTCGCTGCCGGCTTCGCTGCCGGCGATGATCAGATTCTGCGAATACGCCTCAGCCAGCGCAATCGCCTCCTTGAGCCTGGACAGGCTTTGGGTCTGCTCGATGGATTCGATCTTGCGTTTGAGCGCCGCCCGATCGGAGTCGAACGACGAGACCACCGTCGCCCGATCGGAAAACGCTATCACCATGGCCCGGGCGTTGTCGCTCATCTGATCGACGATCCGCTTGGCTTCTTCTATGGCGATCTCCAGCCGGGTGCGGTCTCCCTTCTCCATGACCGCCATCGAAGCCGACTGATCGATCAGCAGGATCAACGTGTCCTCGTGTTTCTGAATCGCCTGGTGGACCGGCTTACCCAGCACAAAAGCCGCCAACAGCAAGACCAGCAGTTGCAGGAACAACAGCAGATTGCTACGCAGCCGTTGGAACGGGGCATTGACGTGCAGGTCCTCGACCGCCCGCTTCCATAGAAAGGTGGACGAAATCGGCATCACCCGCCGCTTGAGCTTGAGGAAGTAGAGCGCCACCAGCGGCGGTATGGTAAGCCCGGCGGCGAGAGCAACGGCAGACCATCCCGACAGAAGATTCATCGCAACAGCCCCCTTCGACGCAAGTAAGACAAGATGATCTGGTCAAACGGCGTGTCTGTGCCGGTGAACAGATAGCTGATCCCACGCCGCGTGCAATACTCCTTGAGCGATCCGCAGTAAGCCTCCAGGTTGCGTTTGTAGCGATTGAGCAGTGCCCGGCTGATGGTCACCTCCGCCAGGTCGCCGTCTTCCACGTCGCGAAGCTGGAGGTCGCCGGCCAACTGCGGATCGATCTCTTCGGGGCTTAGCACTTGCATGGCGTAGAGGTCGAAGTTTCGCCCGAGCAGGTAGCGGAAACCCTGCTCGAAACCGCCTTTGTCAAAGAAGTCGCCAAGGACCAGCAGGATGCCCGGCTGGGGGTGGCGGATGGCGAACTGTTTGCAGGCGGCTGCGAAGTTGCTCACCCCTTCGCATTCCAGGTTGGCCAGGAATTCCATCACACTTGCCATCCGGCGCCGCCCGCGGACCCCGGCGAGTTGGTGGGTCAGGCCGTCGGCGAAGCCGTAGAGGCTCACCCGGTCGAAGTTGCTAAGCCCGATGTAAGCCAAAGCGGCAGCCACCCGCCGCACGTAAAGTGATTTGCTTGGCGAGCCCCAGTCCATGCTCTTGGACACGTCGAGCAGCAGGCTGACGTGCAGGTCCTCCTCTTCGAGGAACAGCTTGAGAAACAGCTTGTCCAGCCGGGCCATTATGTTCCAGTCGAGGAATCGCAGGTCGTCGCCGGGGACGTAGTTGCGATGGTCGGCGAACTCGACCGACTCGCCGCGTCGCTTGCTCCGCCGCTCCCCGCGCATCTTCCCACGGAAAATCTTGCGCGAGACGATCTCGAGCTGATCCAGCCGGTTCATGAACTCCGGATCGAGCAATTCTGTCGTCGGTCCTAAAACCATGGGTTCATCCTACATAAGGGTGTCCGAACCTATTGACCGGCAGCCCCCGTAGGTCGGGTCCGCAGACCCGACGTTACCCGGCTACAGCCGCACTTTACGGCACGGGTGCCATATAGCCCATTGCGTAACACGCATCTCCGTTACAATGCACATGTTTTCTGCCCCAAAATGCATATTTTCTGTAGCAATTAGCCACAAAATGACGTATATTAGTATAGAAGCCTGGGTGCTAGTCGGAGGTGTCAGGGTTGCCTGACGATCGTTAATACGACTAGACTACCTGGGCGTCTTTTTTTCGCTCCAATACCAAACATTGAACTTCGTGCTCGGGTTTTTCGCTATGGCCAATGGAATGTCCTTCCATGTTGTCAGGAGGAGATTGGGCACGTCGAGACACTTACAGAGATAACGCCGAATCTGATTCTTCGGTTCTTTTCGTGCGGGTTTCAGATTGTTCAATACGCAGCCAAGAAGCAAGTCGCAGACTTGCAAACACTGGTATTGTTCGAGAGCCGATGATACCTCTGCCAAGTGGCGGAAGGTTTTCTTGCCACCAGACGGGTTAAAGCACTCGCGCATCTTTTCGAGGAACTCGTCACCCCAACAGCGTGTCATGGCATCAGCAAGAAAAACGGCGTTCTCGATCCGGGAAACGTGCTTCGCCAAAAGCATCTCAGCAAACTTCTTGTAAGCACGAGCTTGCTTCAGCGCGAGCGGTTCGTCAGCACGGCCAAATCCTGAGTAATTGAACCCGTGCTGATCCACCACAACACATCGAAAGTAAGCTGTGTCATCCATGAACGCGTCCACGATCTTCTGGAAAACAGCTAACTTGGCATTGTTTTTGCATCGATTGTACTTGATTTCACCACCCAGTCCTGTCTCCGCGCGTATCCGTGTGACTTGTTGGTGCAACGTCGAGGACGGCGGGACAAAAAGCGCACCGTACAAGATGTAATTGCGATCATTGTCGTAAGACTCATCGAAGTAAATGATCATTGGGGTGTACCTTACGTTGCTGCCTCAGCCTCCGTAGGTCGGGTCCGCAGACCCGACGTTACCCTGTCGTCGCCCCCCAAACCATGGGTTCATCCTAATAAGAGTGTCCGAACCTATTGACCGGCAGCGGTTTACAGATGCACACAAGATTCGGATGGGCCACCAGCATTTCTGTGGTGCAACGCATGATTCGATCCTTTCCTGCGATTCCATTGTGCTCTGCCCGCTTAGCCTGCTACAATGGATTGGGATGACCAAAGTAATCGAAGCCATCTATTCCAACGGCGTTTTGAAGCCGGTCGAGGCGCTCGAGTTGCCCGAACAGCAACGTGTGCGGCTGATCGTTCAAGTTATTGCGGCTGATAGACGCCGTGCTCGCGAGGAAGCGTTCAAGCGGTTGCGGGAGCGCATCGCGCGGAGCAAGTTCAGCTATGGCGGCCCGCTTCCGACGCGCGACGAACTCCATGAACGCTTTTGACACAAACATCTTCGTGTACGCGTGTGACAACTCGGACCGAAGACGCCAGGCGATTGCATTATGCTCTGCCCGCTTATCCGCTATAATAGATTGAGATGGCCAACGTAATCGAAGCAATCTATTCAAACGGCGTTCTCCGGCCGGTTGATGTGCTGGAGCTTCCAGAGCAGCAGCGCGTTCGGCTGACCATCGAGCCCATCGATGCGGGACCGGACGTGGACCGCGAGGCGGCATTGCAGCGGCTAATGGAGCGATTGGAGAAGAGCACATTTTCTTACGGCGGGCCACTTCCCACACGCGATGAGCTACATGAGCGAGATGGTTGCGTTTGACACGAACGTTCTGCTCTACGCCAGCTAATGTCACCAATCATCTCCTATTATAACTCGAAGCCCCCGTAGGTCTGGTCCGCAGACCCGACGTTCCTCGGCGGTGCCGTTGGGAATCCCGAACGTCGGGTCTGCGGACCCGACCTACAGACTGCAATTGTCACGCCACTGCCTCCGCCATCGTGGGGGTCTTCTCGATTATCTCGCGCAGCACATCGTCGGTGCTGATGCCCTCGGCTTCGCCCTCGAAGTTCAGCAGCACGCGGTGGCGCAAAGACGGCAGGTACACCTTCTGGGCATCGGAGAAACTCACGTTGTAGCGCCCGTCGAGCATGGCCTGCACCTTCGCACCGAGCGTAATCGACTGAGCCGCCCGTGGGCTGCCGCCCCAGCGGATGTAGCGGTTGGTCGTCTCCACCGCGAAAGGACCGTCCGGGTGCGTGGCCAACGTCAGCCGGATGATGTAATCCTGCACGTGCGGTGCCACAACAATCCGACGCACCAGCCGCTGAGCCCCGATGATCTGTTCGCCGGTCATCACCGGCTTGATCTCCGGCTTATACCCGGTGGTGGTGCGGTCGAGGATCACCTTCAGCTCGTCCCGGTTCGAGTATTCCACCACCAGCTTGTAGAAGAATCGGTCGAGTTGAGCCTCTGGCAGTGGATATGTCCCTTCCTGCTCGATGGGGTTCTGGGTAGCCAGCACGAAGAACGGCTCTTTCATCTTGTAGTGATGATTGCCCACGGTCACCGAGTGCTCCTGCATGGCTTCGAGCATGGCGGACTGAGTCTTGGGCGTGGCCCGGTTGATCTCGTCAGCCAGGATGATCTGGGCGAACAGCGGCCCGGGCCTAAAGCTGAACTCCCGTTTTCCGCTGGCTTGGTCTTCGCTGAGGATATTGGTGCCGATGATGTCTGCCGGCATCAGGTCGGGCGTGAATTGGATGCGTGAGTAGTCCAGGCTGACCGCCTTGGACAGCGTGCTGATCAGGTACGTCTTGCCCAGCCCGGGCACACCTTCCAATAGTGCGTGCCCGCTGACGAACAGGCAAGTGAGCACCCCGTCAACGATCTCCTGATGCCCGACGATGGCTTTGCCGATCTCGTCGCGCAGTTGTTGGAACTTGACCCGAAACTCCTGGGTCGCTTTTTCAACCGTCGGATCAATCTTGCTAGCCATAAGAGACTCCTTAATAGCACTGTAGGGGGGGTGGAGCTTCGCGGAGCGAAGCGCA
>JAGLWJ010000482.1 GCA_023133475.1 Phycisphaerae bacterium
GTGGAACCTCGCGGAGCGAGGTGGAACCCACCAACCAGCGCGGTGGGTTGCGCTTCGCTCCGCGAAGCTCCACCCACCCTACAGGAAGCTGCACTGATTCAGCAAAGAAGGCGGGTGAAACTCGCCCTACATTTTTGCTCAGCGTAAGCGGCGTTTGCCTTCGGCGGCCAGTCGATCCGCCAGCCGGGTCGGTTCGGGCAGCTTGTATCGGGCCGCACAATCCAGCACAATCCGTTCCGCCGAGTCCAAGTCGATCTGGTGACCGATGCTCACAAAAACCGGCTTGACCTTGTTCCGGGTGCGCAGCACTGTGCCGACGGTTTGCCCCTGGTGGGTCAAAGAGCTTCTGGAGCCGCGCCGGCTGGAGGGCTCCTCATATTCGCCGACCAGGCGGCTTTTAGCGCATCCGATCGTAGGCAAGCCGATGATGACCCCAAGATGGCAGGCAATGCCGAAACGGCGTGGATGGGCCAACCCGTGCCCGTCGCACATCAATACATCGGGCGTGTGCTTCAGCTTGCCGAGGGCGGCGAGCAGCACCGGCGCCTCGCGGAACGAAAGCAGCCCGGGAATGTAAGGAAACCGCAACTCGCAAACCGCAACGCATTGCTCCACCACCACCCGCGCTTCCGCGTCCCATAACACCACAGCCCCGATACAGCCCTCACCGTCTGGGGAAAGTGCCATATCAGCACCAGCCACCAGACGAACTGGTCGGCGAAGCTCGGTCTCGTGCACGGCCGAAGCCAGTTCCGTCTGCACGGCAATCGCCTGACATGTGGTCAGGTTCCAACGGTGTGGAGCCCGAGGAATCTTCATGATGCTCGGTGTCGAACCTCCGATCATGCGGCGGGGTAAAAACACCCTATTGTGTTTGGCATATTAGGTGGCGAAGTGGCGAAAGTCCACCGTGTTTAGCGGCGACAAGTCCGCAGCGTTTAGCGGCGACCCGAAGGGGAGCGTGTAGAGAGGAGCGTGTAGTAGATGAGCGTGAAGGATGGAGCGTGACAAACTGAGAAAACGGCATAATCACAGTTGTAGGGCGGGTTTCACCCGCCGTTGCGGCATGGTGCGGCGGGTGGAACCCGCCCTACTTGACTTTTCCGTAGACTCGTTGGAGTCTGTCCGGCATGGAGCAATTGCCCTCCAACCAGGCGTCCATGATAAAGCGATGCGGCAAAACCACTCGCCTCTCGATCACCATTATCGCAGGCATGTTGTGTCTCCTTTTCTGTGGGGGGTTCTGGCTGACCGAACGGGAACCGCATGCACCCGTGCTGGGCTGGTACAGCTTGCGTTGGTTTGTCGTTGCGGTTGGTGCCACCGGGGCCGCCGTCCTGTTTACCTGTATGCTGATACGGAGGTTGTGGCTGCCCACGAACGCGAATGTGTCGGCAGACGCGGATAATCAATATCGGATATCCACCCGCAAGCGGGCGGCTTTTGTGGTGGTCATTATGCTCGTTCCGCTGGGCAGCCTCGAGTTGAGCCTGCGCTACCTTCTGCATGCCGCACAGGTTCGAACCAATACGACCAAAGAGCAGCCTGTTTCCTATTACCATGCACATTTGCAGATAACTCGTCGTGACGAGGTTGACGGGAAACTGGTTCGCACTTTTCGCGGTCGTGTTCCACAACGTTGCAAGAGCACCGAGTTCCGCATCGTATGCCTGGGCGGCTCCACCACCTGGGGGCATGGTGCGGCAGCGGATAAGGCCTGGCCGGCAGTGCTCGAACGAATCCTGTGTGAAGACGGCTGCGACGTGGAGGTCATAAATGCCGGATTCCCCTGGTACTCGACAGCCTCATCTCTGGTGAACTACGCCCTGCTCATGCGTCACTACAACCCTGACGTGGTCATTATCACCCATGGGGTCAACGATCTGTATCGCAGCTTCCCGCAACCGGGTGAACCGCCGTTCGAGTTGGATTACGGTTCTTACGGTGGGCCCATGCGCAAACTCTTGCGCGCCAGAAACCAACCGGAGAACACCGGCAGTTGGAATCCCATCAAGTTAGTTACCTCATCGGCAATCTATCGTTTTCTCAATGCCGCCACAGGCATCGAGCGCAGGTATTACTCCGCGTTGCGTTGGCGGTGGGCAGTGCCTGAGCGCGAGGTTTTGTCATCATCGAGAGCGGCTGCTCGGAAAGATGCTTCCACGGAAGTTGACCTGGGTTTGGATGCCTTCCCCAGCCTCGAATCTTTCCGTAGGCATATCGAGTACCTGGTTCAGCTTTGCAAGCAGGACGGTTGCCAAGTGGTGTTGGGCACGCAGGCTCACATATACAGCCGCCTGCCCGTCGGCTCCGGGCCTACCCCCAAGCACTACCTACGCAATTTGTTGTTTCGTCTTCCGGACGACTCGGTGGTTTCGCGGCAGAGTGTTGGGGCGGCGATGGCAGCTATTCGCGACTCTGTCTTCGAGATTGCCCGGTGTGAGGCGGTATCACTCGCCGATGTTGAAATTGCGGTCGATGCGAACCCCGACTTGTTTGTGGACGACTTTCACCTGACGATCGAAGGGAACGTCATCGCCGCCAGGGTCTTCGCCCAAGTTTTACGCCCCTTGCTCGTCGGCAAAGAGGGCCGATAGCTAATCCGGATAATTCACCATGGGGCACGCAGGTGTAGGGTGGGTGTAACCTCGCGGAGCGAGGTGGAACCCACCATTCAGTTGCTAAAAGCATGAAAACAGCGATTTCCATTCCCGATCCCCTTTTCGCTGCCGCGGAGCGACACAACGGAGGGGCTAATGAGCTGGCATTCAGCCTTCAGCAGTAAGCCTTCATGATTTGCCGTGCACACATGACTTTGCTTTTGTGGATTAGGTGGTTGCACTATTTTCTGCCGCCCAGTCCTCGATCTGCACGGCAAGCTCGATCTCTCCCAGTGCATCCCGGATGCGAACGAGCTTGTCGTGCGTGACCAGCACGAGGTTCCGCTCCGCCGCCTGGGCCACGATCCAAAGATCGTTCTCGTCTACACCCAGTTCACGCCCGGTTGCGGGATCGCACAATTGCTCCGCGCGTTTTTTCCTGCTCTTGTTGCCCTTCGGCCCGAACTTCTCAAAGAGGGCAGCTCTGATTCGCCCGTATGGCTCCGCTGTGTGCCGGGACACGGACAGAGTTTGAGGCAACTCTTCGCGCACGAACGCTACGAAGTCGTCCCGGCTCTTGCCGGCGCCTGTAGGATTCGCCTCGTGCCCATACTCAATCTCGCCCAAGGTGATTGCGGAGACATACAGCGGATGCTGTCCTTGGCGCACTTTGGCCGCAGCCTGAACCACCGGATGCTTGCCGGACTCGCTGTCAAACCAGAAACGGATGATGTTTGTGTCGAGAAGGTAACCGGGCACGTGTCACTCCTCAGCATAAGCCTCTGCCGCAGTCCGCAAGGCAGTGAGGACTTCTGGTGACTTGGCAGGCTGATGCCGCTCGACAAACGCGTCGAGCGTCGAGCGCTGGTACTCCTCGGAGATCAGCTCGTGAAGCGGAACATACGCGTCGAGCCCCTCGGGATAATACCCGCGGAAATCGCATCCGACGCCCTTACGCTCGACACCCTGGAAGAGATCGAGCAACTGCCGCTCGAGCCGCGGCGGCAGGTCGTAGAGCTTCAACACCTCGGCGTCCATGCGGAGCAGGGCCTCTCTCACGGTCTTTTCCTCGGGGCGTGCCTGCATAACGCCGTCGAGCTGTGACGCAACGGCGAGGTATGCTCTTGCCGCCACGACGACATTCTTCTGAGACTGCTCAAACGCTGGTGGAATTGGCAGGCGTCGCATCGTCCCAACAAGAATATCTCGTTTACCGAGATGACAATAGGCGAATGCGTTCGCAACCGGCGAGTTCACGATTGCCCACAACAGTATCGGCGGAATCAAGCCACCTTTTGGCCTGACCGTCAGATACCGACTCGTGACGGCGTGTCCTTTGTTGTCGAGCACCCCCTTCAAACGCCACCCCTCGCGGCTTACAGGCGCGTAGTTCACAAGTACTTGAGCAAGGCCGGTCGTGGTCCCCGTCCCCAGACGACGAATCACTGCCGGATCGAGATTCATGCTGACGCGCTTGGGGAGCCCAAAAACCTCAAGGTCACTGGGCACCTTCGAGAACCCCGGGACACCCAGTCCCTGCTCATAGGGCCGGGTTGTCCAAGCGCCCTTCGGCAGGTCCTGCCCGCGATACACCAGGCCCTGGCCCACACCAGCGAACGACATGAGCGTCGGGTTCTCGTCAAGGTAGTCCCAAACCTCCTCCAACTCCGGCACACGCAGGTCGTACCCTGGGGGCACCACGAGCCGGTTCTGTTCCATGCGTCGCTCTGAGGTGAACGCCATTCGTCCCTTGAAGGCCTCCATCCCACGCTTGCGCACGTGCCGATACCGCAATTCGCTTGTGATCCGCTTCTTTGTCTTTCGTCGGCCAAGCAGGATGGCCGTCTCGTGACGGGAGTGCTCGAAGAGATTGTCCGCGAAGAGCGAAATTTCGGTCAGTTCACACTCTTCGACGAGAAACCGACGGACAGTCTTCGACTCCGTATTGTGCAAGACACCTTGTGGCACGACCACGCCGAACACGGCACCTGGCGCCAGATGCGGGATCGTCCGCATGAGCATCTCGACAGCCTTCGTCTGTGCGACGACGGGTTCGCCGAGTTTTGAGTAGCGTTGCTTGTCGGATTGACTGAAGCGTTCAAACGGCGGGTTGGCCAGCAGGATCGTGCACCCTGTCGCGGTTTTGGCCAATCGACCCGGCTCGAACATGTCGCCCTGATCAATCTTCCACGAGTTGCCGTGCGGAACGTCGGCGAGCGTGAGCGATAGCTTGGCAATCTCGATGGCAAATGGATCATACTCCAGGCCGAAGACCCGGTCCCTGAGATAGCGATGCTGTTCCGCGCCTTCCTCAATGCCAGACCATTGCCGGAGCCAGCGCATGGCTGCGGTCAAGAAACCCGCGTGGCCGCAGGCGAGCTCGAACACGCGCCGATCCTGCGGCTTGATCTGCTCGATGAGCGGCCAAAGCTGCGCGAGCATGTGATCCACCAGCACTGAGGGGGTGCTGTGGATGCCCAACTCCTTGCGGATGTTCGGTGTTTTGCCCTTTGCCTTTCTGCCCTTTTCCCGGGGCTTCTTATCGATCAGGGCCGTCTCGTACAGGTACGCGAGCGACTCGGTCGAGAGGTTGCCGAGGTAGCCCCAGCCGGCAATGGTCTTTGCCGTAGCATCGATCGCAGGCCGCCACACCCCGCCACCCGGCGGGAGGTCTTCCGTAACCGCGTAGTGCTTGCCGACCCGAGCGAAGACTTCATCGACATCGCACAGGTCGATCCTCTTGAATTTGTTCACCCCCTTGTCATGTAGTATTTTCGCGGCAAGTAACCAGAACGCTGTTTTGTAGACGTCTTCGAAATGTTTGTGCGTTTTGAGCTTCCCCGACAGTTCTGCCGCCAGCTCTTTGAGAGCGCCCGTCACGAGACGGTTGAGCATCTCACCCGCCCGGCGCTCCACGGCGGGCATCAGTCCGATGTCGACGAACCACATCTGCTGCGCCGACCGCGTCGGGTGGCGCAGTTTGGCGGCACAGATAGCCTCGGGGGCCAAGTCATCGCGGTGCTCTTTGAAGAAGTTGGCCAAGTCAGCCGCCTTAATCGGGCGCGACTGAGATGGGCCGTTCGGGGAAATCTTCCACCAGTCGATTCCGGTATGATTGCACACCAGCACCGTCGGTGCCCCGAGCCTAACACACTTTTCAGCAGCCGTTTTCGAATTCGGCTGAGCATCCACCACCGCGATACATGCCGAGCGGGTGTCCCAAGGTTTGCCAACAAAGCCCGCCAACGGCACGCTCTGCTTGTCAAAGCGGTACTTTTCAGCCAAGCGCGAGCCCGTGTACCCGCAGCTCTCCAGGTAGGGCTTCAGCGCGGTAGCAGTGATAGCGGGCTCGGGCACGGCGACAGCTTCCTCCTTCGATCAGGCGGCACTGATCAGCCAGGCGGCAGGTTTTTCATCTGCCCTACATCCGCGGCGGAGGCGGTTTTTCGGCTGACCCGGTCGCGCGGGGCGATGCGGCCTTGCGGGATGTCGAGGTCCTCGCGTGAATAGAACTTCCACTTGCCGTTTTCGACGCGGGTGAGGAAGACCTCGCCTAAGTCGTCCAGGCAAGCGCTGAACGGAATCTCGCCGGTTACGCCTTTGTAGGGTTTGGCCCGGTGAGCCAGGATGTCGCGGATCTTGGCACGGTTCAACCCCACAGTCTGCACCGCCCAGATCAGCAGGTTCATACCGTCGTAGGCGTGGGCTGAGTAGGTGTCCGGCTCCAGGCTGAAACGCTCGCGGTAGGCGGTGCGGAACGCTTCGAGATCGGGGTCGTCCCGCGTCGGGTCCCAGGGATAGCCGCACATCACGCCCTCGGCGTTGTCGCCCGCGATTTCCAGGAACTCGTCCGAGACGCAGCGGTCGCAGGCGTAGTACGGATGATCCATGCCCATTTCGCGCATCTGGTTAAGGATGGCCGCTCCGTCCGTTGCGTCGCCCCAATGCACGATGGCTTCACAGTTGGTGGCTTTTAGACGCTCGAGTTGCAGGGTGAAGTCGGCGGCTCCCACTTGGTAAGCCATCTCCAGGATGATGGGATTGCTTAGACGGCGGCTGCCGTCGAGAATCTCACGGACCCCGAAGCGCCCGTAGCGGTTGCTGGCTCGGATGATGCCCACCCGCGTGTACCCCAATTTGCGGTAGAGGTAATCCACCAGCAGGTAACTCTGCTGCCGATCGTCGCCGATGTTCCGAAAGACCCACGGGATGTTGGTCTCGATGAACGTCGGGTCGGTATCCCCGGTGTTCATCATGGTGATCTCAGCCTTAAGAGCCACCCGGATGGCGATGTGGCTGTTGGCACCGTCGATGGTGCCGAGGATGGCCCAGACCCTGTCCTTGTAAGCCATCTTGATGATCTCGTTGCCCGACGCCCCCCATAAGCCGTTGTCGTTGGAGACCACCAGCTCGAATGGGATGCCGCGGTCCAGGTATCCACCGCGTTGGTTGGCCTGCTCGATGGCCAGCCGGGACCCGCGGAGCATGGGGATGCCCAGTGCCTCTTCGTGGCTCTTGCCTCCGGTGGCTACCGAGACCGTGCCCATGATCGGCCCGATAAACCCGAGCTTCACCGTCTCGATATCTTCTGGCTCTGGGATCGCCCTGCCGGGGCCGGTGTATTCCATCTGCTCGAGGAAATGCTCCTTGAACGGCGTGACGTGGCGGAACGGCTCGACATCCACAGCCGAATAGGCGTAGTTGTCATCCTTCTGGAGCATCAGATCGGGCACTTCGTAAGGGCCGACGTCGATCAGGCCCAAAAGCCTCTCGATGTCCTCCTGGTCAGCCTGGTCAGCCGCGGCAAGTTGCCCAACTGGATTCAGAACGAACCCGAAGCCCACCCCAAAGACCAGCCAGATTTTGACACGTAGTAGTTTCATTTTATTAACCTCCCCATTATGCACAAAAATCTGATCAGTACCGCGACCGTAAGGGAGCGGCCCTACTCGGATT
>JAGLWJ010000483.1 GCA_023133475.1 Phycisphaerae bacterium
TCTTGCCTCTTGCCTCTTGCCTTGGTTCGGCGGGTGGAACCCGCCCTACTAAATATCCAATTTGTCGCGCAGATACTCCAGACAACGCGACTTATCAATGCGGATTTGTGAGGCATCGTCGCGATCGCGCACGGTTACCGTGCCGTCTTCTTTGGTCTGCCCGTCGATGGTGAAGCAGAAGGGGGTGCCGGCTTCATCCATGCGGGCGTAACGCTTGCCGATCGACTGCTTGGCGTCGTACTGGCACGGATACACCTTACGCAGCTCGCTGTGGATCGGCTCGGCGATCTCGGGCATGCCGTCCTTGGCAACCAGCGGAAAGACGGCAGCCTTGACCGGGGCCAACCGCGGGTGAAACTTCATGAACTCCTTGCTGGCCCGCGACTCGTCGTAGGAGTAGGCCTCGGTGATCATGGCAAGCACACTACGATCCACGCCGCCGGATGGCTCGATGACGTACGGGACGTACCGCTCCTTGCGTTGATCGTCGAAGTAGGAGAGGTCTTTACCGCTCTTGTCGATGTGGGCCTTCAGGTCGTAGTCGGTGCGGTTGGCGATGCCCTCCAACTCGCTAAGCCCGAACGGGAAGTCGTACTCGACGTCAGCACAGCTCTCGGCGTAGTGAGCCATCTCGTCAGCCTCGTGCTCGCGCAGGCGGAGCTTCTCGCTCTTAAGCCCCAGGCCGATGTACCATTGGTAACGCAAATCGCGCCAATACTCGTACCACATCGCTGCCTCGGACGGATGACAGAAAAACTCGATCTCGTACTGCTCGAACTCGCGCGAGCGGAAAGTGTAGTTACGCGGGTTGATCTCGTTGCGAAAGCTCTTGCCAATCTGAGCGATCCCCAGAGGAAGCTTCACCCGAGTCGAGTCGAGGACATTGCCGAAATTCACGAAAATCCCCTGGGCGGTCTCAGGGCGCAAATAGGCCTTGTTGCTTGAGTCCTGCATCGCCCCGACCCAGGTTTCAAACATGAGGTTGAATTCCCGCGGTTCGGTCAGTTCGCCCCCACAGTTCGGGCAGTGCTTCTGGAGTCTGCTTACCTGTTCGCCCGGGTTGGGGGCACCGGCAAGAGCGAGAGCGATAAGTTCGGCATCGATCTCCCTGCCGACCAGCCCGGGCGCAAGTTTCTTGCCCTTTTTCCGAAGCCATTGTTCCACCTGGACCGAGTGTTCGGTCGCGGGTTGCTCCTGTTGGCGGTCCGCGAGATACCGCCCGAGGGCATTCAACCACGCACTCTCAGCCAGAGCATCAGCCACCTGGTCAGCTCGCAGGTGCTTCTTGCACTGCTTGCAGGTCTGCATCGGATCGCTGAATCCACCGACGTGGCCTGAGGCTTCCCAGACCTTGGGGTTCATGATGATCGAGCAGTCCACGCCGACCATGTGGTATTCGGCGCCGTTTGGCCCTGGCGGATGGTTGCGGACCATGTCGTTCCACCAGACGTCTTTGATGTTGCGTTTGAGTTCGGTGCCCAGCGGCCCATAGTCCCAGAACCCGCCGATGCCGCCGTAGATATCGCTGGAGCGATAAATGAAACCGCGCCGCTTGCACAAGGCAGCGATTTTGTCCATCAGTGCCGATTGCTCTGCCATTATCCACCTATTCCCGATGAGACCCCGCAGGGTCTGGTATTATGTTCCGGGCCGATGAAACATCTCACATCGTCCCGGCAACGATAGAACGCGGTTTTCTACCATAATCTTCGCCCGACGACAAAGCGGCTCTCCAATCAGTACCGCGACCGTAAGGGAGCGGCCAGAAACGTAGGGCGGGTTTTACCCGCCGCACCGTGCCAAGAAGGCGGGTGGAACCCGCCCTACAACTCCCTACCTCTCAACTCTCTGCGGTCTCTGCGTGCTCCGCGGTGAAATATCCGGGTTAGTCACGTTGCGTGCCGGTTACCTCTCCGCAGAACCGGCAAAACCCGCGCGAGCCGCAACAAGGGCAATTCTTCTCGCAACCTCTTTGTCAACATGATGTTGCCGCACCCGATAACGTGGCGGGGTTCCGGCACACGGCGGTCTTGGCCATGCTTGTTATTTGGATGAAACGCTCCTTCGGAGGAGTGGGGAGGAGGCTTTTATGACCGGGCAATCGCTATTCACCGCGTACACGGTTTACTGGTTCTTTCGCCGCAAAGCCAAAATCGTGTTTCTGACAGTAATGACCTACGCCGCAATGTGCTAAACCGACATGGAAGTAGGGCGGGTTCTACCCCGGACTTTTCATGAACGCAGAGACGCAGAGACGCAGAGAAGAGCCAGAAGAGATAAGGGCAAAAAGGGAAAAGACTCGAAACTGGGCAACGCTGCCAACCCCACATTTTCCATTTTCCATTTTCAATTTTCCATTTTCTCAATTCATCCTGACCGGCGGGACGCCAGTGCCACCATGATTGACAGCAACGCTGCCGCTGTTATGTTGCCGACTGAGGAGATACAGCACCTATGGAGCGCCGCGGCGGGTGAAACGTAGATGCGGTAAAGGGGGTGATGCTTGTGGCATTGCTGATGAGCCATATTGTTCTGGTGGTGGTTTGTGTTGGGGTGGGGGAAGGGCAGAGTCCCCTCCGCCCGGGACAGAAAGAATTCATTCCCGTCGGGCAGTTGGACCGGTCGGTGATCAAAGAGTCGTCGGGCATTGCGAAGAGTTCCAGGCACAAGGGTATCTTCTGGACACACAACGATTCCGGGAACGCCCCGGAACTCTTTGCCGTTCGGGCCGACGGTGAGTTGGTGGCAAAAGTGCCCGTGGTTGACGCCCCCAATATTGATTGGGAGGACATCGCCATCGCCGACGGGTTTATCTATGTCGGGGACATCGGGAACAACATGGGATGGCTGCGGGTTCGGACGGTTTACAAATTCGCCGAGCCCGACTCGTTCCGCAACGACATCAAACCCCTCAAACCGATCGCCACTTACCGGTACAAGTATCCGGGCGACCCCTTCGATGCCGAAGGCCTCCTCGTCCGCGGCGAGCACATATACATCACCCGCAAAGCCGGCGGGAAAGCATCCGCCATCTACCTGCTGACACCCACGGGCGGCGAGTACATGATCCTGGCCAAGGTGCAGACCCTGCCCAGCGGGCGAATCACCGGGGCGAGCCTCTCCGACGACGGGCGGTTCCTCGTGACGGTGACGGGTTACCGTTTGTGCCTTTACCCGGTCAACGACGACCTGACCCTGCGCAAGGATCAGCCGACCAAGTGCGTGAGCTATCCGCCAAAGGGGCAGATCGAGGCGTGTTGCTTTGACGGGGGCGACGTGATCGTGACCGCCGAAAAGGGGGCGGTCTACCGGATATCAGCCCAGGACATTCAGCAGCAAATTCGCTTCGTGTCGCCGCGATCCACGAAATCAGTACCGCGACCGTAACGATCAGTACCGCGACCGTAAGGGAGCGGCCAATACCAGTATGGCTGCTCCCTTACGGTCGCGGTACTGATTGGGAGGCTTTGCTGGGCAGTCGTAGGGCGGGTTTCACCCGCCTTCTCGGCATGACACGGCGGGTAAAACCCGCCCTACGAATAAGTGAACGTTATGCCCACCGGGTTGTTCGCATCGCTGCCGGATCGGGGCCTGAGGAGGCGTAAACTACCGTCCAGACGAAGCGGGCTGCCCTGCCGAGTCTCCAGCCAGATCGACGCGGATTGGCCATCCTCGATCTGGTCAGCAATCTCATGATCCAATTGCAGGCAGGCGGATCGGGTGGAGACGTCCCTCAACCTCGCAGACCAGATTCCCCCAAAAACGTCCAGCCGCAAGGTGACCGGCTCGACCGGTTCAAACCTTGTTTGCGTTCTGCGATCGGGGGCGTTATCTGCGCGGGAGTGTTGAGAAGGGACCAGGTTGGTGTCGCCATCGACCAATATCGAGAGTAACGCATTGTCGCCATCCGTGCCGATTGCCATGTTTCGTTCTCCTTGGGGCCGATTACTGGTCTTATCGTCCAAGCTGTCCGCGTTGCTTGAGAAGCTATTGTTAGCCCGGCATGGCGATGTGCTGAATTATCCGGGCAGGGACGCTATGATGGTGCCGCACGATGAAAGCACTGGTTTACAACCCGAGACCACTGCGGTGGGCAGTCTGCAAGGCACTGGGTAGATTCTGGCGTGGAGTCTACTGGTCGCGGGTTTCCGGTTTGCGCTACTGTGACATCCCGGTCCCGGAGTTGCTTGGCGATGAATGGGTTCGCCTCCGGACGGTGTTGGGCGGTATCTGCGGCACGGACCTGGGGCTTGTTTTCCAGCGGAGCCATCCTGCCACCGTGCTGCGTTCGCTGACCAGTTTCCCGGTTGCCCTAGGCCACGAAAACGTGGCAATCGTCGATGCGGTGGGATCAGCCGTTCCCGGCTGGCGAGTGGGCCAACGGGTCTGTGTGGAACCGGCCCTGTCATGCGTGGTTCGCGGGATTAAGCCGCTTTGCCCCCCGTGTCGCCAAGGGCTCTTTTCGTTGTGCGAAAACGTTGCCGGTGGTGAAATGCCCGCCGGGACCATGATCGGGGCCAATAACTTCACCTGCGGCAGTTGGGCTCCGTATTTCATCGCCCACCACTCTCAATTGCACGCCGTCCCCGATGAGATTGACGATGCGACGGCAGTGCTGGTCGATCCGCTGGCCTGTTCGCTGCACGCGGTGCTACGGCGCGTCCCCGCGCCTCAAGAGCATGTTATGGTGCTTGGTGGGGGGATCATCGGGCTGGGGATTGTAGCCTGTTTACGGGCACTGGGTTGTCGGTGCCGAATCACCGCCCTGGTTCGATACGCCTTCCAGGCGGAGTGGATGCGCTCTGCCGGGGCGGGCCTCGCCTTGGTGATCCCGCGTGGTGCATCATCAGCCCAGCGGTACGAACAGGTGGCGGATGCTGTGGCTGGCCGACGTGTTGCGGCGTTATTCGGCAACCAGACCATGATTGGCGGGTTTGATGTGGCCTATGACTGCGTGGGCAACGGCAGAAGCCTGACGGATTGCATGAATTTTGCCCGGGCCCGCGGTACAGTGGTCGAGGTGGGCACCGTTCAGATCGGCATTGTGGACTCGACCTCGCTATGGATGTCGGAGCTGACCGTGCTCGGAGCCTACGGCCGCCAAACCGAACAACATCACGGTGAGGGCAAACACACCTACGAGATGGTTTTCGACTTGCTCACTTCCGGCAAGCTGGAGGTTTGCGGGTGGCTCAGTCGCACTTACCCGCCGTCGGCATATCGCCGGGCACTGGCGGAATTGGCTTCCGGCGGGCGGGCTCGGATCATCAAAGCCGCATTCGTGCACACCGAGTGATCGTTGGATATCCACCGTTGGAAGGTAAACATTCGGCAAATTTGTGCCACCCAACACCGTGAATCTAAAGGAGACAAGAGAAGCATCCGCAGATTACACAGATTACCCAGATTTGTGAGAACGTGCCTGGGAAATAGCAAGGATCGGTTTGGGTAATGCCTATTTCTTTATCAATCTGTGCAATCTGCGTAATCTGTGGATTTCCCCTCTTGTCCCCTTTGGTTGCGACTGGAGGCTAAGAATAGGTCGTCGGGCAGTGTGAAAGGGTTAAACGCAATGAAATCGCTGTTTCTGGATCATCTGCGGGAGCGAGTTCTGGTGTGCGACGGAGCCATGGGCACCAGCGTCCATGCCCATAACCTCCCGCTCTCGGATTTCAAGAACCTGGAAAACTGCACGGAGATTCTGGTTCTGACCAGGCCTGACGTGATTGCGGACATCCATCGCTCCTTTCTGGCGGTCGGCTGCGACGCGGTCGAGACCGACACCTTCGGTGCCAATAAGCTGGTGCTCGATGAATTCGGGCTGATGGACCAAACCCGCACGCTCAACCGCCGGGCAGCCCAGATCGCTCGCCAGGTATGTGATGAGTTTCGCACACCGGACCATCCGAGGTTTGCGCTGGGCTCGGTCGGCCCGGGGACCAAACTGCCGTCTTTACGCCAGACCGACTGGGGCACGCTGGTGGACAGCTACCTTGAGCAGGCCCGCGGGCTGATCGAGGGCGGCGCCGACGCCTTCATCATCGAGACCTGCCAGGACATCCTGCAAACCAAGGCGGCGGTGGTTGCCTGCACGGATGCGATGGAGGAGCTTGGCTGCCAACTGCCCATCATCTGCCAGGTGACCATGGAGACCACCGGAACCATGCTGGTCGGCACGGAGATGGCTGCTGCTATCACCGCGCTGGACCCGTATTGCCAAATCCAGGTTATAGGTCTGAACTGTGCCACCGGGCCGCAGGAGATGAGCGAGCATGTCCAGGTGCTGAGCCGGGCCTGCCCGCGTTTTCTGTCGGTTCAGCCGAACGCCGGGCTGCCGCAGTTGGTGGACGGTCAGCCGCACTACGCACTCACGCCCGAGGAACTGGCCCGTTGGCTGGTCGAGTTCGTCGAAGTGGACGGGGTCAACCTGGTCGGCGGTTGTTGCGGGACCACACCAGCCCACCTCGAAGCGGTGGTCAAAGCCATCGGCAAGCGCAAACCAATGCCACGGGACGTGCAATCCGAGCCTTCGATCAGCAGCATCTATCAGTCCGTAGCCATGCGGCAGGACAGCAGTGTTTTGATCGTCGGCGAGCGGAGCAACACCAACGGCTCGCGCCGGTTCAGGCGCCTGCTGTTGGATGGCGGCATCGACGAGTTGGTGGCTGTCGGGCGCGAGCAGGTGACTGAGGGTGCCCACGTGCTCGACGTGTGCGTGGATTACGTCGGGCGCGACGGCGTGCCCGACATCGAGCGGGTTGTCAGCCGATACGCCCAGGATGTCACCGCCCCCCTCATGCTGGACAGCACCGAACCACAAGTCATCGAAGCCGGGCTCAAGCTGGCCGGCGGCAAGTGTATCGTTAATTCAGTTAATCTCGAAGACGGCGAGGGGAGGCTGAGGGTCATCTGCCCGATGCTCAAACGTTACGGGGCTGCCGTGGTGGCTTTGACCATCGACGAGGACCCCACCGAGGCGATGGCAAAGACCGCCCGGCGAAAGATCGAGATCGCCCGCCGCCTGTACGAT
>JAGLWJ010000484.1 GCA_023133475.1 Phycisphaerae bacterium
TCGGACCAGCCGCCCATCAAAAATCTCTGCGAGGAGGCACCGGGGCTGATCCGCACCTTCGACCGCATGGGCGTGACCTTCAGCCGCACGCCCGAAGGGGTCATGGACCAGCGGCTTTTCGGCGGAGTGAAGAACCGCCGCACCGCCTTCGCCGGTGCCACCACCGGGCAACAACTGCTCTACGCTGTCGATGAGCAGGTGCGGTTCCACGAATCGAAGGGGATGGTGAGCAAATACGAATGCTGGGACTTCCTCTCGCTGGTGCTTGATGACCAGGGGATATGTCGCGGAGTCACCGCCATGGACCTGAACACCATGGAGGTCCGAGTGTTCCGTGCCGACGCAGTGGTGGTGGCCACCGGCGGGCTGGCTTTGATCTACGACCGCTCGACCATGTCGAGCAACTCGACCGGGGCACCGGCGGCTCGGGTGTACCAGCAGGGTGCCAAGTTCGCCAACGGCGAGTTCATCCAGTTCCACCCCACCGGAATGCCCGGGCACGACAAGCATCGCCTGATGTCCGAAGCCTGTCGCGGCGAGGGCGGCCGGATATGGGTCCCGCGGGCTGCCGGCGACACCCGCGACCCGCTCGACATTCCCGAGAGCGACCGTTTCCACTTCCTCGAAGAGTGGTATCCGGCATATGGAAATACCGTGCCGCGTGACGTCGCTTCGCGGGCTATCTTCAAGGTGGTCCGACATATGGGGCTGGGGTTGGGCGGCCAGGACATCGTCTACCTGGACCTGACACATCTGCCCAGGGAGTTTCTGGAGACCCGCCTGGGCGGTATTCTGGAGATGTACCGCACCTTCTTCGGCGAAGACCCCTGCACCTGCCCGATGAAGATTTTTCCGGCTACGCACTACTCAATGGGCGGGCTTTGGGTCGATTACGAAAAGGACGAGCAGACCGGGGGGATGGCCCGGATTCATCCCAAAAATCACGCGACGAGCATCCCGGGATTGTATGCCGCCGGCGAGTGCGACTTCGCCTACCACGGGGCGAACCGCCTGGGTGCCAACTCGCTGCTGAGCGCGTCGTTCAGCGGCCAGGTGGCGGGCGATTCAGCCGTGGCGTACATTAAGGGGCTAGGCAAGAACGGCGACGGGTTGCCCGAAAGCCTCTTCGATAGCGAGCGAAAACGCCAGGAAGAGATCAACCAGGCGATCATAGCTTGCAACGGCGGCGAGAACACCTTCACCATGCACCACGACCTGGGCGACCTGATGCGAGAACTCGTCTTCGTCGAGCGGAGCAACGAAGGGCTGGACAAAGCACTCGAGGGCATCGGCAAGCTCAAGGAGCGTTCGCAAAAGATATCGCTTGACGACCTGGGCAACTGGGCCAACCAGTCGCTCTCCTGGGCCAGACAGGTTCAGGACATGGTCGTACTGGCGGAGGCCATCGCCAAGGGAGCACGGATGCGAGATGAGTGCCGCGGATCACACTACAAGGCTGAGTTCGAGCTGAAGATTCCCGAAGGCAAGTTCGAGGGCGACCCCGAGTTTGAAGAGTACAAAGCCAAGTGGAAGGCCAATAACGACAAGTGGCTTAAACACACGATTGTCACCCACACGGATGACGGCCCGAAAATCGATTACAAACCGGTAGACACGTCCGTGCTTCCGCCGGATAAACCCAGAGATTACCGGTAGACTTTGGAGACGGAACATGGCTCAGAAGAAAGAAATCCACTTAAAGATAAAGCGCCAGAACGGCCCCCACAGCAGCCCGTACTGGGAAGAGTTCAAGATGCCGTACTTGCCCGGGCACAACGTGGTCTCGGTGCTGATGCACCTGCGCGAGCACCCCACCAATGCCGACGGCGAAAAGGTCGAACCGGTGGTGTGGGACTGCAACTGCATGGAAGAGGTCTGTGGGGCATGCTCGATGCTAATCAACGGCACACCACGCCAGGCGTGCGCCGCCCTGATCGACGAGCTCGAACAGCCTATCGTCCTCGAACCGCTCTCCAAATTCCCGCTCATCCGCGATTTAATGGTGGATCGCCAGCAGATGTTCGACGCCCTGCTGAAGGTCAAAGCCTGGGTCTCGGTTGACGGCTCCTGGGATATCCACCGACACGCTCCGCTGATTTCGCCCGAGAAGCAGTCTATCCGCTACGTCTTCTCTCGGTGCATGACCTGTGGGTGTTGTATGGAAGCCTGCCCGCAGTTCCACCCGGATTCCAAGTTCATCGGCCCGGCTTCCCTGGGCCAGGTGGACCTGCACAACTCGCATCCCACGGGTGAGTATTTCAAGGAGGATCGGCTGCACGCGATCATGGGCGAGGGCGGGATAACCGACTGCGGAAACGCTCAGAATTGTATCCAGGTATGCCCCAAGGACATCCCGCTCACCGACGCCATCGCCAGGCTGGGGCGGCAGACCACCATGCAGTGGCTACGCGATATGTTCGTGAAGTAGGGCGGGCGGAACCCACCGCCCCGACAGGCAAGAGGCAAGAGGTGGGTGGCCCATCGCTTTAGCGGTGGGGGACGTGAATAGATATTCAGTAACCCCGTATAGGTGATAGCGATGGGTGGCACGGACAAGGCCCGCTTCCAGACCACGCTACGAAGTGCCCGAGGACGCTTGCGGCGGGCCTTGTCCGTGCTGAACGGTGTCGGGTGTCCGCACGGACAAGTCCCGCCTCGAAGCCCCCTCTGCTATGTCGTGGCGTCGACCGGCTGGCGGGACTTGTCCGTGCCACCCGACTGAGAAGAGTCAAGAGGTGGGTGGCCCATCGCTTTAGC
>JAGLWJ010000485.1 GCA_023133475.1 Phycisphaerae bacterium
GCTAAAGCCCTGGGCCACCCCCGCCTCAAACACGCTCTGAAAGGATGTGTCCCATGTCGAGCCGAGTGATCCAAAGTTTAGTTGTTTGCATGATGCTGGTGAGCGTCCCGCTGGGTTTGGCTGGTGGGCTCGATTACCGGAACCCGCCGCAAGGCAAGTTCGTGGACGAGTGGGCGGTCATCCGGATGGGCGGCCAGAAGTGCGGGTACAATCACACGGTGATGACCCGCAAGGGTGACATGGTCAAGTCGTCGACGCTCGAGGTGCTCCGAATCAGCCGCGCGGGGCAGAGCATCTCCGTCACCCAGTTGATGAACTCCGAAGAGACGGTGGACGGGCAGCCGCGAAGTTTCGCCGCCGAGATGGACATGGCCTTTCGCAAGGTCCACATGCAGGGCGTGGTGCGCGATGGCAAGGTCGTGGTGCAGTTGCAGCAGTTCGGCAACCAGATCACCGAGACGCTCGACTATCCCTCCGGAGCCCTGATGACCTGGGGGGCAAAGCGTGCCGAGCACCTGAAAGGCTACGCCGCGGGCACCAAATTCGAGCTTTCGGTTTACGTTCCAGTGTTGTCCACGAGCCACGCGGCGATCTTGAAGTTCAAGATCGAGGGCGAGGAGGAGATCGAAGTCGATGGGCACAAGCGCCGGGGTATCCGTTGTGTGCAGGAGATGCACTCGCCCGGGTCGCCGATGCCGCTGCACTTGGTGACTTGGGTCGATCCGCACAAGCACGAGATGCTCAAGATGAAGATGGATGTGATGGGGATGCCTATGGAAGTGGTGCCCTGTTTGCGTGAGGTGGCGTTGGCGGACTTCGATCCGCCCGAGGCGTTTATGAAGACGCTGGTGTCCGCCGACAAGCCCATCGACCGCAAGACCGCCCGGCGGATCAAGATGAAGCTGGTGCTCGAGGGCGAAGGCCCCGACCTGCCGCCGCTGCCGAAAACCGGTATGCAAACGCCGTCGAAACCGACCGACCGGTCAGTCGTGCTGGACGTAGCCAGGCAGGATCACACGGCATTGGCCAAGGCCAAAAAGTATGACAAGCCCGACAAGAAAGCCTTGGCTGAGTTCTGCGAACCGAACATCTACATCAACTCGGGCGACCCGGCGGTGCGTAAGATGGCTGACCAGGCTGCCGGGAAAGCCAAGACCCCCTATGAGATCGCCGATCGGCTACGGGTGTACGTGAGCGAAAAAATCACGGACAAGAACCTCAACATCGGCTTCGCGTCAGCCAGTGAGGTATGCCGGAACATGTCCGGGGATTGCAGCGAGCACGCCGTGTTGCTGGCGGCGTTGGGGCGGGCCAAGGGGGTTCCCTCGCGGGTGGTGTGCGGGTTGGTTTATGTGCCGTGGTTCAAGGGCGCCGACAACGTGTTTGGGTTCCACATGTGGACGCAGTTTTACATCAACGGGCAATGGGTGGATTTCGACGCCGCCCAAAACGAGTCCGATTGCAACCCGACACATATCGCCCTGACGGTTGATTCGTTGCACGATTCGGGCCTGGGCGATTTGGCGTTTGCCATCCTGCCGGTCATGGCGCGATTGCAGATCGAGATCATGGAGTGTGAGCCCGCCGGCAAATAAGGTGCTGATCCGAGCCCAGAGCGCAGAGCGCAGACGACGGGTTGCGCTAGGCCCGGCAT
>JAGLWJ010000486.1 GCA_023133475.1 Phycisphaerae bacterium
ATCGACAGCCCCTTTAGCGGTGGGCGACACGAATGCTTCATCCAAGCACCGCCGGCCCCTGTAGAGCATCCTAACCTGCATTTCTCACGCCGCAGTCGTCATGCCGTCTTTGGCGGCATCCGGAAACGATGAAATGGCCTTTTTTCAGAACAGAGGATCGCACTTCTCCGCGCTAGGCCCGGCATTTATGCCGGGTAAGTGAGGCTTCATTCCACCCCCTTTCCCTTCCCCCGCCGCCGGAGGCGGCGGGGGAAGGGAAAGGGGGTATTACTTCGCCTTTTCAACCCGGCATAAATGCCGGGCCTAGCGCGGATTATTCATCATACAGTCAAGAAGGCGGGTGGAACCCGCCCTACAACTTGACCTGCCTGGGGAAATCGGCCACCATGACTATTCGTCAATATGGTTGAAGATTTGGTCTTGCAGAGACGGTTCGGATGGGCACTTGGCGTTTTTGGGTATCGGTGGTTGCCATTGCGGCGGTGCTGTGGTGGCTTCATCCCAAACCCGGGGCTGAACATGCCGGCGACGTTACCGAGGTGACCATCTGGTTCAACGGCCTGATCGAAGGCCGACACATCGACGTCATCGATGCCTTCGAGCGCGAGTTTCCCGAATACCGAGGGCTGATGGGCTCCAGCGCGGTGCGGACCGGGCTGGAGGGCGAGGGCAACCCGCAACGGCTGATGTGTGGTATCGCCGGTGGGGTGCCGCCCGAGGCGGTCGAGTACGATCGGTTCGCCATCTGCCAATGGGCGGCACGCGGGGCATTCCTCGATCTGACACCTCTCATCGAGAAGGACCTGCAACGCCTCCAGGAACACGAGCAAAAGCTAAAACAACTCAGAGAAAACCAAGCCAGCCCGGCTGACATCCGGGACCTCGAGGCTAAGATCGCCCGGTTCAAGGAATTCATTATCCGCCCGGATGACTATTATCCCGCCACCTGGGAGGAGTGCAGCTACGGCGGTGGGCAGTACGGCATCCCCAACTACATGGACGACCGGGCACTGTACTACAGTGACGATCTGCTGATCCAAGCCGGCTTCGTGGATGCCGACGGCAACCCGGTCCCGCCCGATACCTGGGAACAGGTGCTCACCAGACGGGTTGAGGTGGCCGATGCCGAAATCCGCAAACTTCGCGGCGGGCAAGATGACAACCGCTTCTCAATCAAGTCCGCATCTGCCGGGTTTGTGGCGGCTGGGGTTCGGGAAGGCGACACCGTAGCCCATATCTCCAAGGGCGGCATGGTCACCCGCTGCCTGGTGGCTGATGTGGTGGGGCCTAATGAGATCGCCGTCCGCAGTGCCTACGCCCGCAGAAAACTGAAACTGCCAACCGGTTCGGATGAATACATCAAAGTCTTTGACCAGGACGGTTATGCGCTAAAGCTCAGTCGCTGGAACGATGAAGGCCAAGTTAAGGTAGTCGGCTTCGAACCGCAGCATGGCAACGGCTGGCTGTTCCACTACGGCTGGATGAACGGCGGCGAGTTCATGAGCGAAGACGGGCGGACCTGCACGCTCGACGACCCGCGCATCGTGCAAGCCCTGCAATTCACCACCGACGTGTACGACGCGATTGGCGGCGTGGCTGACGTGAATGCGTTCAAGAAGTCGTTCCAGCGGGATGCCCAGGACCCGTTCTTCCGTAATCAGATCGGCATGTTTATTCAGGGCGATTGGTTCCTCCGGGAGCTGTGCCGGTACAATCGAGATATGCGGTTCGGCACCTATCCGCCGCCGGTCCCACAATGGCAGCTCGAAGCCGGCAACCGAAACGTCACCTGGATCGGCGGTTTTGCCTGGTGCGTCCCGTCCACCTGCCCAAAAGAGAAGCTCGAAGCCGCCTGGTGCCTGGTCAAGTTCCTATCCTCGGTCAAGGGCGGCATGGTGATGAACGAGCACGATGCCCAACGCAACCGAGCCCAGGGGCGACTCTACATCCCACGGCTCAAAGCCAACCAGAAACTCAACCAATTCCAACTCGGCACCTACGTGAGCGTCCCCGAAATGCCGGAGCGGATCCGCCAGGCCATGCAGACACATATCGACCTGGTTCCACATGCGAAGTACAGGCCGGTTTCGCCCGCGGGGCTTAAGCTCTGGAACGGCCAAGCTGATGCCCAGGACCTTGCCTGGAACCACGGGGCGACTCCGCAGGGGGCGTTAAAGCTGAACACCGCCAAGGTGCAGCAGTCGCTGGATCATTTCTACAACCCGCCCACCGGCCCAAAGATGCGATGGGACTACCTGGTCTGGGTGTACCTGGCACTTTTGGTGGTGATCGCGGTGTTTGTTTATTGGCGGCATCGGATCAGGCATCCTGCCACCGGCATCTATCGCCGGGAGTGGTATGCGGGCATCGCCTTTGCCGGCCCGTGGATGCTCGGGTTCATCGTGCTGGCGGGTGGCCCGATGGTGTTCTCGATAATCATGAGCGCCACCGACTACGACGTGATCAGCCAAGCCACGTTCGTGGGCTTGGACAACTATTCCGAGATGTTCACCGACGACTGGGGCAATGTTGGCGGTGTGCGGCAGGCGTTGGGCAACACGCTGTTCATGGCCGTCGGACTGCCCATCGGCATGGTGGTCGGGCTGGCGTTGGCTATGTTGCTGGACCTGAAGGTCAAGGGCATAAGCATCTACCGGACGACGTTTTTCCTGCCCGCGATCATGCCGATGGTGGCGGCTTCGGTGTTGTGGATTTGGGTCTTCAACGCCCAGAACGGCATGTTGAACTGGATGCTCCAACTGAGCGGGATCGAGTCGCTCCTGGACAGCCTGGGGGTCCGGACGCCGATCAGTTGGCTGACCAACAAAGCCACATCCAAACCGGCGCTCATTATCATGGCGTTGTGGTCGGCTGGTGCCAGCATGATCATCTGGCTGGCGGGTTTGAAGGAAATCCCAAAGCACCTGTACGAAGCGGCGTCGCTGGATGGAGCCGGCCCGATCCGCCGGTTCCTGATGGTGACCCTGCCGATGCTGTCTCCGTATATTTTGTTCAACCTGGTGATGGGGCTGATCCAGACGTTCCAGATTTTCACTCAGGCGTACATCATGACGCCCAACGGCTCACCGGAGCGTTCGACGTACTTCTACGTGTACAAGCTTTTTGACGAATGTTTCTCCTTCTTCCGGTTGGGGTACGGGGCGGCGATGGCTTGGGTATTGTTCGTTATCGTGATTGTGCTGACGCTGTTTAACATGGCAGCGTCGAAAAAGTGGGTACACTACGCGGGGGACTGAGAGAGAATGGAGAAAACAGTCCCCTGTAGGGTGGGTGGAGCTTCGCGGAGCGAAGCGCAACCCACCACGCCGCTTAATAAGTCCAATGTCCAACATCAGAGACCAGCGGGACTTTGGACCTTGGACCTTGGACCTTGGACCTTGGACTTTGGACCTTGGACTCGCTTGGTTGGTGGGTTCCACCTGCCTGCGGCAGGTTCCACCCACCCTACGCTTGATAGCTTCTAACCATGGACCGTAAACGGCCGATCTGGAAATCCTTGCTGCTTCATGCCGTGCTGATTGGCGGGTCGGTGGTTTTTGCGCTGCCCTATTTCTGGCTGGTCGGGACAAGCTGGAAACTCGATAAGGAGGTTCAGTCAGCCAAGATCACCATCCTCCCGCAAAAACCGATTCCCCGAGCGGTCAGCCCATACCTCGACGAACGACAATTCATCGACATCGAAAAACCCGAAGACGTAGGGCGACACCGTTGGAAGCAGTGGATGCGCACGGCACTCGAGGAAGAGGTTGGGAAGGTTGTTGACGCCTGGCTGGACTCGACCCCAGACGATCGCGTCAAACCGCTGGACCAGCCGGTGGTGCGCCGCGAGTTGATCCAGGGGCTGTATAAGCGACTTCGCACTCTGCTGCCGTACGAGACGTGGCAGGCTGAGGAGTTGACGTTCCGGCGGGCTGTCGCTACGACGTTCAAGCCGGAGTTCGTCCGCGAGGCGTTCGAGCAGTCATATCGGTATCTGGCTTTGGGCAAGGTGCTGCTCAAGGACCGCAACTTCAAGATTTACGACCTGACCAGCCAAAGGCAGATCGAGGGACTCTGGAAGATCGAGTCGGGGCCGGTGAGCATCGAGCCGCGAACCGAAGCCAGCCGCCCGATCGGCGTTTTGCACTACAACTTCTCGCAAGGTGAGGCCTTCGAGTTGTCGGCGTTGCTCGATCTGCCGATTGACTATAGCGAGTTCAAGCGTCTGTCGCTGAGCTTCCGGCGGGACCAGACCTGGCACGAGTTGCGAGTATGGGTGGAGATGGACGGCTGCCTGCTCAAGTCCGCCTCGCCCAAGTACATCGGCGAGGACACCTGGTGGGAGGTCAACCTCCAAAAGCCCAGCTCCGACGATACGCGCATGACCGCCAGACGCTATATCCTGCTCGAAGAAGTCGAGCGGGACTCCCGCTACAATCACCGTAACGCTAAGGGTGAACCGCAGATAAAGCTCCGTGTGCGGTTTTCGCGCAGCTCGCAGCCGGAGGCCTATTGGGCCAAGGGGACCGAGAACTACCGCAAAGCCTTCGAGGAGGTTCCCTTCTGGCAGTATTTCAAGACGAGTTGTTTTTTGGTGATCGTCAACATTTTGGGGACGGCGTTGAGTTGTTCGCTGGTGGCGTTTGCCTTTGCCCGGCTCATTTGGCCTGGGCGGGATTTCTGTTTCATCCTGGTTTTGGCGACCTTGATGATCCCGCCGCAGATCACCATGATCCCGTCGTTTGTGATTTACAAGTATCTGGGGTGGTATAACACGCTGGCTCCGCTGTGGGTGCCCAACTGTCTGGCGGTCAATGCTTTTGCCATTTTCCTGCTGCGGCAGGCGATGAAGGGGATTCCACGTGATCTGGAAGAGGCCGCCAAGATCGACGGTTGCGGCTGGTTTCGGATTTACTGGAGCATCGCATTGCCGCTGATGCGCCCGGCCATCGCCGCGATTTCCATTTTCACCTTCATGTTCGTCTGGAACGACTTCATGGGGCCGCTGATCTACGTGAACGACCAGCGGCTTTACCCGCTCGCCCTGGGCCTGTTCAGCTTTTTGGCTGGGCGAGAGAACCAGTTCACGCTCATCATGGCTGGTTCGATGATTATGACCGTTCCGGTGATTCTGACGTTTTTCTTCGCCCAGCGTCACTTCATCCAAGGCGTGACCATGACCGGCATGAAGAACTGACCGCTTGTAGGGCGGGTTTTACCCGCC
>JAGLWJ010000487.1 GCA_023133475.1 Phycisphaerae bacterium
GACGGCGGTGAACCTGTTCTGGGCCATCGACCGGATGACCAGATGCGCGAAGGCCCACGCCGAGCAGGATATCGCCGGGCGGAAAGAGGCTCTGCTGGCTGAGGCGAAAGCCATCCGTGATGAGGACGCCGCCATGTGCCGCCGCATCGGCGAGCACGGCGCCGCCTTGATTGCCGACGGCTTCGGCCTCCTGACACACTGCAACGCGGGGGCACTGGCGACGGCGGAGTATGGGACAGCCTTGGCACCAATGTACATCGCACATGCTCAGGGGCGCAGCTTTCGGGTCTTCGCCGATGAGACCCGCCCTTTGCTCCAGGGAGCGAGGCTGACGGCGTGGGAACTGGGGCAGGCTGGGATTGATGTCACCTTGATCTGCGACAGCATGGCGGCGGTGGTCATGCGTGCCGGCTGGGTGGACCTGGTGATTACCGGGGCGGACCGCATCGCAGCCAACGGGGATACCGCCAACAAGATCGGAACCTATGGTTTGGCGGTATTGGCCCAGGCTCACGGTATCCCGTTTTACGTGGCAGCTCCCAGTTCGACTTTCGACCTGGCGGTTCCTGACGGTGAGGGCATCCCCATCGAGGAGCGCGACCCGGACGAAATCCGACGAGGAATGGGGCGTCAGACGGCTCCAGAAGAGATACCCTGCTACAATCCGGCTTTCGACGTGACACCCGCACACCTGATTCGGGGGATCATCACCGAGCGTGGGTTGATTCAGCCGGTGTCGAGGGAGTCGCTGGCAGCTTTTTGGGGACCGTGACCATATGTTGGGGGCACATGGGGCCGACAAATGACGTAGGGCGGGTTTTACCCGCCTTCTCGGCATGGCGTGGCGGGTGGAACCCGCCCTACATTGCTGATTGGGGTGGTTGCATGTTACGGCGGAGCGCGCTATACTGAGTTGCAATGTGCGGATAAGCAGACGTATGCTGATGTGAAAAAGCTGCACGAAGGAGAATTGGTCATGCGAAATCATCGTTGTAAAAGGTTCGTAATGCTGGGCCTGGTGGTTACTACCGGCATGGTTTTCGCCGGGTCGGGGTTGGCTTGTGCGTCGTTGGCGTTTGACCAGGCTGCTGAGTCTGCCGATTTCTGTTTCTTGTTCGATTGCCGACAGGGGGCCTACGGTGGGCTGGTGGACTTCTGCGATCCGGATAATCCCGAAAGTTCGTTGTTGGCGGATTGCAGACATATTGACTTCGAGAACCAGAATTGATGCCGTAACCATGTTGACCTTGCTGGGGTGAGAAGTGCTGGTGCCCCATGTGTGCGATGGAGTGGCTGAAAATGTGTAGACTAAAGGGCAGAAGAGTTCGTCGGTTGCTGACAGCGTTGGCGGTTCTGTCGGCTGGTGCTTTCCAGTTCGGGTTTATACCGTCGTGTGAAAGTGCGCTGACGACGCTCAACCCGGGTGGGACGATTCTGGGGTCTGTCAGCCCTGAAGACATCGATCTGCTGTTCACGAGTATCCCCGACTGGGGATATGACCCCACTTGCACGATTCCGGGATTCGGGTTCGATCCGGAGAGTGCCGGCGCGGTTCCATCCGGGGAGTGTGCGGATCAGCCTGTATTCCCGCATACGCCGGGTATCCGCCCATAGTGTGCCGTTTGAACTCATGCCCGGGCATCGAGCTTTGAGTCAACTGCGGTTTCAGTTTGGGAGGGCCAGACTATGACTTTGCGTAAGCTATTGCGTGTAACCGCCGTTGTGATGACCGGTGGGGTGATTATACAGACCGCCGGTTGTGCGACCACGCTCGCCCCGCTGGCATTGAGCCTGTTCGAGAACATCGTGCTAAGCCAACTGTTCGCCGGTCTTGGCGGTGCTATCTAGGTAGGGCGGGTTCCACCCGCCTCGACCAGCGTGGTCAAGTCGCAACATACCCAGCCGGACGCCACCCGTCCTTGCGCTCGAACATCCGCACTTCCTGGTCGTAGCTCCAATACGTCGACGGCTCCTCGTACGGGGAGTTGATGATGAACTGGTAGATTTGGAATTTGCGCTTGGCTATAACCTCTCGATGTTCTTTCGTTACCGGACTTAGCCCGCATTTCTCACACCGCAGAGAACGCGGAGAACGCAGAGTATTGTTTGGAAAGACGTTACAGCTAACTTAGGACGTGTCGGGTTTTGACAGTATGTTTATTGTAGGTTCAACGCTAATTGCGGTAACTCCCTACCTCTCAACTCTCTGCGGTCTCTGCGTGCTCCGCGGTGAAATATCCGGGTTAGCACCAAGGCCGCTTTGCGGCTCATGGCCGCACTTCAAAACTGCTTGTGGCTCACTTTCGGCGCCCAAACCAACTCTTTTTAAATTTGTGGCGGTTCCCGCCGCACTTCAAAACTGCTTGTGGCTCACTTTCGGCCCCTGGTGAGCCACAAACGGTCTTGTGGCGCACGGCTGCGCCTCAAAGAGCTTTGTGTTGCATGTTTCGTGATCCGCGCAACACAAGTCGTCTTGAGTCGCATGGATGATCCTCAAAACGCCTCCTGCCCTTCGGCGATGTTCAGCAACTCTGGAAACACCAGGATAGCCGTCCTTCGCCCAGCCGCCTCACGGACGACCCGCAGCAACCCCTCGTCGCGGAGCACCGTCAAAATGCGCCGCGCAGTGTCCTTGGGGATGCCCGCGGCGGCCACGAAGTCCGACGACGCGAAAATTGGGCGATCAAACAGGAAGTCCAGCGCACGCATCGCGTGTTGCGAATGTGTCTGATCGGCGATCCAGCTCTTCTTCGTCTCGTACAGATCAAGAATCTGTTTGGCCTTGCGAGTGTTCGATTCCGCCTGGGCGGTGAGCGCGCCCAAAAAGAACACGCACCAACCCGTCCAGTCGCCGTCGCGCGAGACCGCCAGGAGTCGGTCGTAGTATTCCTCCCGTCGGGCTTCGAGGTAAGCGCTCAGATAGAAGGTCGGCGCTGCCAGCAACTTGCGTTCAAACAGAAACAGCGGAATGAGCATTCGCCCCAGCCGTCCGTTGCCGTCCAGAAACGGATGCAACGCCTCGAACTCGGCGTGGACAATCGCCAATTGCACCAGAACGTCCGGTTCTTTGCTATTGAGATACTTCTCCCAGGCTGACATGCCGCTGGGAAGGTCGCCCGCGCCAATCGGAACGAACCGTGCGGTGTCCTCCGTGCATCCAGGCAGGCCGATCAAGTTTTGAATCTTGCGGTATTCGCCCGGCGCCTTGCTCTTTCCGCGAACGCCTTGTAGCAATGTCTCGTGTGCCGAGCGAATCAACCGCCCAGACAAAGGCAACTCCGCCAGCATATCTTTCGCCTGGCGAATCGCTTGGCGATAATTCAACACCTCATAAATGTCAGCGGCCTTTCGCTCGTCGGTTTCGCCCGGTTCGTCCTTGGCCTCGAACTCCAGAACCTCCGTCATCGTCGCCTGCGTTCCCTCGATGCGGCTCGATAGCACCGCCTCCTGCGTGGTCAACGGGGAAAGCAGAACCTGCGGATTCGGGATAGCGCTCAGCACGCCGTCGTAACGCGCGAGTGCAGCGCTGGCTGGGCCAAGCAACGGCACCAGTTGTAGCCAATCCAGGTTCGACGGCGGAAACACGCCGCGATGGTAACGCACAGATGGCATTAACCCACCTCCACAATCTTCAAGCTCTCGATGCGCCAGCCACAGCTCCAATACGACGACGGCTCCTCGTACGGGGAGTTGATGATAAGCTGGTCGATCTGGAACTTGCGCTTAGCCATGTTATTCGAAAAGCTTCTCCGGGAAGTCCTTTCTTGCGACAAGTACTAGATCGCCAAGAGATACCTTTCTGCGGCCTGGGGGGGTTACGAACACTCGGAACTTCCCGCCGGAAAGCAATGCGACCGTCAGCGTGTATTGATCCTCGATTGCTCCCTTGGCCTTCTTTCGCCTACTCTGCAACTCGATGAACGAGTCGTAAGGGAGGCAACATATCTCCTCGGCCTCCACGCACACCATGCCCAAGAAGATATGATCGTACTTCTGTTTCATTGCCTTCAAGATTGCCAAGGCTTCCCTGTCGAATTGGAACTGGTAAAAACTCGTCTGTTTTCCGTCTGAATTCTCGGTACGGTTTGGCCGGCAACGGTATTTTAGGTATACGCCGATGCCATTGTTGACCACATACGCACATTGCACAGTCCTGTCCTCCTTCATGAAGCCATTAGGTAATCTCCACAATCTTCAAGCTCTCAATCCCCCGGTCGTCGATGATTTTGACGGTCACCCGCTTGTGGTCGCCCGGATCGAACGGGAGCGAGACGGTGCCTCGATACGCCTCGATCAGTTCCTCGTCGATCTGAAACTTGCGTTTGGCCATGTCTCGCGTCCGATCCGGCCCACCCGTGTTATTGTCTTCTATCGAGTCGATCCCAGATGGGCAGGCATGAATCGAAAAGGTCGAGGGTAGTGCCCGAAGGATTGTCCGTGGAAGCGTTCCGCCTGCGAAGGATCGGCATGCTTTACTCATGCTGCCGTGCTCGAACGAGCGTGCCAGGAAGTCTCGATACGGACGGCGATCGTTGGACGTTCCCAAGGTTACACGCGTGGCCTGGTCGATCGGATAGTGAAACAAAGCATAGTAGGCCGAAGAAACCGTGCGACGCAGGTTGCCCTGCCGCGGACGCTTCGGGTCCAGCCGGGCCAGACGACGAGCCTGACTCAGCAATTGATGGTGGAGCAGATCGGCCATCAGCAATCTCCTCTCGAAGCCTTGAACTCGCACTCCCGCACAAAAGAGAAGTAGGGAAAAAGTCGGATGCCGTGCTCGGTCAGACTGTTCATGATCGCCTGTTTGATGGCTTGGATGGGCGCGGTTTCGATCTGTTTGTCCGTCGTCGCGTCGTCAAAGGAAACCCAGATTCTCAGGGCCTCCTCGCCGACAGAATCTTCGTAAGGCTCGCCCAGAAGCGCAACGACAAGCGGTTCTCTCGGTAGATTCGCTTTTGCCGCCTCGATAGCCTTCTCCAGTTTGTCATCGTTCATGATTCGCCTCCAGAACGCTAGTTCGCTTTCGTGTGGATTATAGCAGGCCCGCGATGTTCGCTGGTATCGACACCGCCGCCCGACGCATCTGAGACGTAAGCCCGTAACGCTCCTCCTTCGGAAACAGCCGCGAAAAATCGTAGATCGCCTTGGTCAAGCCCATTGATTTCTGCCACACGATCAAGTCCCGATAGCTTCTTACAGAGCTCATAAGACGCAAGCATCCTTTTGCTACTATCCACATATCCACTAACCACTGTTTGCTAA
The DNA here is from genome assembly GCA_023133475.1 of Phycisphaerae bacterium. Classification (GTDB taxonomy): domain Bacteria; phylum Planctomycetota; class Phycisphaerae; order UBA1845; family UBA1845; genus JAAEQG01. Next base: position 5,263 of record JAGLWJ010000487.1, read on the forward strand.
CCACTGTTCACTAACCACTCGTTGCTGGCCCGCTTCTTGCCCGTCCTTTTCTTCTTGGCTCCGCGTTTCGCCATTGCCAAGCAGCTCTTTTTTGCCCATTTTCACTCGCCGACACGGCTCCCGGACAGCCCGCCACGGCGACCGTCCCGGGACTGGACATCATGCAGCAGAAGCAGCCATTCAACAAGCGCGGATTTCGCAATCATGCCCTATTGCGACCGGAGACAATCTCGATTGTAGTAGTGGGGCACTATACGCCGGCAGAGTTGTGGTCTGTGCCGGCTGTGTCGGTTTCCGCGGGTTGAGGGTGTAGCACGGTGTTGGTGGTTGCGACGTTGTGGTGGATTTTGTTTTTTGCAGCCGTGGGTCTGGCCATCGGCAGCTACCTCAACGTTGTGATCTACCGCCTTCCGCGTGGGATATCGACGATCTCCCCGCGATGGTCTTTCTGCCCCCGGTGCGACTCGCGGATTCGCTGGTACGACAACCTGCCGGTGTTGAGCTACCTGTGGTTGGGCGGTCGGTGTCGGGCGTGTAGTGGGCGGATATCAGCCCGCTATCCGGCTGTGGAACTGCTGATGGGCACGCTCACTCTGGTTGCCTTTGACGTCTTCTGCGTGACCGGGTTGCGGACCGGATCGCCCGGCACAAGTATGGGGTTGGGCGACCAGCTTTGCTGCGATTGGCCTATTATTCTGGCCCATGTGATCCTGTTCGGCTGCCTGTTGGCCATGTCGGCAATCGACCTGGAGCACTACTTCATCGATATTCGCTTCACCGGTTTTGCGATTCTAGCGGGTGTTGTGCTCCATGTGGTGTGGTCTCAGTCGAGCTGGAGTTGGGTGGCGACGGTGGGCAGTGTCTGGCACCGTCCGGGGCCGACCGCCGGCATGGTCAGCCTGGCGGTGTCCCTTGCGGCTTTGCTGACGTGGCTGGTGATACATCTGCTTGCCCCGCCCCTCGACGAAGAAATCCCTGCCGGAGCGAACCCCAAGGCGGCTGACTCGTCTGACAGCGGCGAGCCCCGTAGGGTGGGTGAAGCTTCGCGGAGCGAAGCGGAACCCACCGCACCGGTTGGTGGGTTCCACCTCGCTCCGCGAGGTTCCACCCACCCTACATCCGACTCAGGCCACAGTATATCGGTGGCGGCTTGGCTGGTGGCGCTGACGTTTCTCATCGTCATGGTATCCACGGCAGTGGATGCCCTCTCTGCCGAATCCAGGTTGTTTCCCTCCTGGCGGTTGTTGGTGCCGATTGCTATCTGCTTCGTGCTGATCATCGGGGCAAGTGTGCCCAAACGCGATTCGGATATCGAGATTGTCGAGGCGATCGAGGCGGAACGCTACTCTGCTCGGAAGGTGGCTTTGCAGGAGTTGCTGTTGCTGGCTCCAGCCGTTGTGGCGGGGATGGTGGTGGCGTGGTTTTGTTTCCGTAGTGAGCCCTTTGAGAGTTGGTGTGACGCAGCGTTAGGGTGGCAGCCGTGGGGCACGTGGCGCCCGATCGCGGGTTTGGCGACGGCGGCGATGGGATGGGTTATTGGTGGTGGCCTGGGTTGGGCGGTGCGGATTGGGTTTACGCTGCTTTTCGGTCGCGAGGCCTTTGGGACAGGTGATATTCATCTGATGGCGGCGACAGGGTGTGTGGCGGGTTGGCCTGTGGTGGTGATGGGGTTCGTGCTGACCAGTTTTCTGGCGCTGGCGGGCTGGCTGGTGACGCTACCATTCAAACAGACCCGGGCAATTCCACTGGTGCCGTGGTTGTCGCTGGCGTTTCTGATCGTGATCGTGTTTTACAGCCTGTTGCTGGAGTTCGGCCCGGTGCAGAACACGGTCTTTTTGTTCAAGACCCTTGTCTCGGGAAAACTCCCCGGCATGGCATATTGAGGTGAGCAGATGCGTCTTGCATTTGGGCGGATTAAGGTCTATTCTAAACTGACGTTAATTGTGCTGGTCATGATAGCGATTGGCGTGGTGCTATGGAAGAACCGGGACCACCAGGTCAATATCTGGTTCTTCGGGCTGGTGCATAAAGAGACATCGATAAATGTTATCTGGGTGATGCTGTATACCGCGCTGGGGGCGCTGGTTTCGTATTGGGTTCTCTCGCTGGTTCGGGGTCTGTGGAAGGACGTGCGGAAAGCTGCCAATGAATCTGCATTGCGGGAAAAGGAGAAGCGGCAGCAAGAGCGGGCTAAAGAGCTTCAAGAGCAAGAGAAACGAATCGACGCCAAGCTTAAAAAGGCTATCTCGGATAAGTGAGCAGGGAATGATTACCTTGGTGATCGGGTCAACCGATCCTCGTTACACAGGGAGACGCTGGCATGAAGGCAAGTGAATTAGCCGGTCGAGTGGTGGTGGTTTGCATGGTTCTGATGGTGTTGACTGGTGGTTGCGGCCCGGACCCCAAGGAACGGATCAAGATGCTGGAAGACAACAACCAGTCCCTTACCAATGAGTTAAGCCGGTTGCAAAACGATGCGGCTCAATTGCGTGGCGAGCGTGATGCTTGTCGGCAGGACTTGGCTACGGCTCGCGGGGAGGCTTCGACTTTACGCGGGCAATTGGCTGCTCAGCCCCAATCGGACGTTCCCGAAGGCTGGACCGCCGTGCCCGGTGGGGCGATGATTGCCATCGAGGGGTGGGCTTTGTTCGCCTCCGGCAAGACCGCCATCCAGAAAGGTTCCAAGCGTATCCTCGACATTGTCGTGGACACGCTGCAACGCAGGTATCCACAAAAGGACGTTCTCGTGTTTGGCCACACCGACAATATACCCATCAAAGTGAGCGGTTGGCATGACAACTGGGAATTGAGTTCTCAGCGGGCATTGTCGGTGGTGAGGTACATGGCTTCTTGCGGTGTGAGCCCCAAGCGGCTGGTGGCGTGTGGTTGTGGGGAATTTCGGCCTCTCTTCCTCAACGATTCGTCCAAGCATCGGCAAAAGAACCGCCGCGTGGAAATCTTCGTGCTCGACCCTCAGCCGCGAACCGGCATCAAGTAGGGCGTGTTCCACCCGCCTTGTGGAGTCGGGTGGCCCACCACTTTAGGGACTGTCGGTTTAGTTGTTCGGAGCGACCCCCAA
>JAGLWJ010000488.1 GCA_023133475.1 Phycisphaerae bacterium
CCTGACCACGCTTGCGTGGACCTGCGCTCGGATCCGCGGATGCCTCGTCGCCTCTACACCACGGGCTTGCGAGCGGTTGGGCTGCCAGGCTGGGAATCCGGGTCATTGCCACTGGCAAGCTCGGCAATACCCTTGCTGATGCGGACGCTGCACCAGTCATGCCCACACATGGTGCAGAAGTCTTTGGCCTTATCCTTGTTCAGGTCCTTGTCCAGGTCCAGGTCCTCATCATGCATCGCCCGAGCGGTGTCGGTGTCAAAAGCCAGCGTCAGGTGTTTCTCCCAATTCAAGGCTGCCCGTGCTCGGGAAATATCATCGTCCCAATCCCGCGCTCCGGGTATGCCGCGGGCGATATCCGCGGCGTGGGCGGCGATCTTATAGGCGATGCACCCCTGCTTGACATCGTCCAGCCGCGGGAGCCCCAAATGCTCCTTGGGCGTGACATAGCAAAGAAACGCCGCCCCGTGGTAAGCCGCGGCAGTCGCCCCGATGGCGGAGGTGATGTGGTCGTAGCCCGGGAAGACATCGGTGACCAGCGGCCCCAATACATAAAAGGGGGCTCCGTCGCAGATGTCCGCCTGGAGCTTCATGTTGTATTCGATCTGCTCGAAGGGCACGTGCCCAGGCCCCTCGACCATGACCTGTACACCAGTTTCGCGGGCACGATGGGTCAATTCGCCTAGGGTGCGCAGTTCGGCGAGTTGGGCCTCGTCGGTGGCGTCAGCCAAGCAGCCAGGCCTTAGCCCGTCGCCCAGCGAGTAGCTCACGTCGTACTCGCGCATGATGGCGCTGATGTCGTCGAACACCTCGTACATGGGGTTCTGCTTATCGTGGTAGAGCATCCACCGGGCCAACAGCGACCCGCCACGCGACACGATTCCCGCGACACGATGCTTCAACAACGGCAGGTGCTCCTGCAAAATACCGGCATGAATCGTGAAGTAATCCACACCCTGTTTGGCCTGTAGCTCCACGGTTTGCAGGATGTCATCGTAGGTGAGTTCCTCGATCGTTTTCCCGACGATCATCTGGTAGATGGGAACCGTGCCCACCGGGACGCTGGAGTGCCGGATCAAGTGCTCGCGGGTGGCGTTGAGGTCGCCGCCGGTGGAGAGGTCCATCACCGTGTCTGCCCCGTATTGCACCGCGCAGTGCAGCTTGGCCAACTCCTGCTCCCTCGACGATTGCACCGGTGAGGCGCCGATGTTGGCATTGATCTTGGTGGTCACTGCTCGGCCGATTGCAAGCGGATCGAGTTTCCCATGTGGTTTGAGGTGCTGTTTGTTTGCCGGAATGATCAAATGCCCGTCGGCGATCTGCTCGCGGATGAACTTGGCGGTGACGTTTTCGCGCTGGGCCACACGCTTCATCTCGTCGGTGATCAGGTCCCGGCGGGCCGCTTCGAGCTGGGTCATCACAATACTCCTTAAAACTCTGAGAATTTCTAGTATATGGATAATCCGCACTACGAGTAGGGGGGAGAATGGAGAATGGATGTAGGGCGGGTTCCACCCGCCGAACCATGCCACAAAGGCGGGCAGACGTAGGGTGGGTGGAACCTCGCGAAGCGAGGTGGAACCCACC
>JAGLWJ010000489.1 GCA_023133475.1 Phycisphaerae bacterium
CTCAGAACTCGGCGCCATGGCGCGGTGGTGGGATGGATAACTGGGACAACTGCAACCCGACGTTGACGAACTGCGTGTTCACGGCCAACACCACCGAGAATTCCGGCGGTGGGATGTTCAACTGGCAGAGTAACCCGGCGTTGACGACGTGCACATTCAGCAACAACACGGCGGCCTACGGCGGCGGGATGTATAACGACACGGCCAGCAATCCTACGCTGGACAACTGCACGTTCGCCGGCAATTCAGCAGAGTTCGGCGGCGGGATGCAGAGCTGGAATAGCACTCCGCAGCTCACCGACTGCATTTTCACCGCTAATACTGCCGTAGTTGCTGCCGGGGGGATGAACAACCAGGACAGCGACTCGACGCTCTTCAATTGTAGATTCGACGGGAACGTGGCAGGCGACAATAGCGGCGCAATGCACAACTGGAGCAGCGATCCCGTGCTCACCAACTGCGTGTTCACCGGGAACACCGCCACCAATTTTAACGGCGGCGCGATGCACAACGACACCGGCAGCCCCACCCTGACCAACTGCACGTTCGAAGAGAATGTCGCAACGGGATTCGGCGGCGGGATGAACAACTACTCGGGCAATCCTGTCCTGACAAGCTGCGCTTTCCGCGGGAATGCAGCTGGGGATTCCGGTGGTGGATTGTGCAGTTGGGAGGAAAGCAGCCCCACCGTGACCGAGTGCAGTTTCATCAACAACTCCGCAGTGAAATGGGGTGGCGGGATGGCGAGCTGGTTTGGTAGCCCACTGCTGACCGGCTGCCTGTTCAGTGACAACACGGCGGACGGCGGCGGCGGGTTGTACTACTCCGAAACGGAAATGGCGACAGTGATCAACTGCGCCTTCACCGGCAACGCAGCCACCCACGGGGGCGCAGTGTATAACTGGACGAGCAGCCCGGAGTTGACCGTGTGCACACTCAGCGGCAACACGGCTGCCGAGTATGGTGGCGGAATGCACAACGGCGACAGCAACCCCACGCTGACCAACTGCATCCTCTGGGGAAACAGTGATTGCAGTGGCACAAACGTGTCCTCGCAAATCCACAGTGGTTCGCCGGTAGTCAGCTATAGCTGCGTCCAGGATAATAATCCTGATGACGGATGGGTGTATCCGGGCAACGGGAACACCGACGACAATCCGTTGTTCCTGGATGCTGACGGCCCGGACGAGATATTCGGCACGGAAGATGACAATTTGAGACTTCGGGCCGGCTCGCCGTGTATCGATGCCGGCTCCAACGGGGCTGTCCCGCCCGACAGTGCCGATCTCGACGACGACGGCGACACCGCAGAGCCGACACCGTTCGACCTCGACGGCAACCCGCGCTTCATCGACGATCCGACTGCCCCGGATACCGGCGCCGGCACACCGCCGCTCGTGGACATGGGGGCATACGAATACCAGGAGGATTGCAATACCAACGGCGTGATCGACAGCGCCGACATCGCCTATGGCACAAGTCGAGATTGCAACAGCAACGGCATCCCGGATGAGTGTGAGGCGGGCAACGACTGCAACGGGAACACCATCCCGGATGAGTGCGACATCGCTGGTGGCACCAGCGAGGATTGTCAGCTCAACGGCATCCCGGACGAGTGCGACATCGCCGCCGGCACCAGTTATGACTGCACCAACAACGGCATTCCCGATGAGTGCGAGGATGATTGCAACCAGAACGGCATCCGCGACGATTGCGACATCGCTGCCGGCACCAGCTACGACTGCAATGTCAACATGGTGCCCGACGAGTGCGATATGGACGCCGGCACCAGCCGGGACTGCAACACCAACGGCATACCAGACGAGTGCGACATCCACGCCGGCACCAGCAACGACTGCAACAACAACAATCGGCCTGACGAGTGCGATGTCATGCGCTGCTCCTATCTCCTGTGGGATGGGTTCACAGGCTTTGCGAGCAACACGCCGATGCATGGATTCGATGCGATTCCATACCCTGACGGTGGTGATGGAAGTTTGTGGCTTAATCCTAAAGGCAACGCGAAGATCGACCGGCGAGGTTGCGAAGGGGGAAGCCTGGCTGACAAGGCGGTCCAGGTCAGTGTGCCGGGAAGCACCGGCATACCCGAGGAATGGTACGTATCCAGCGAACACCTTCAGCCGTATTACGGCGTGCTCGGGCCTGAGGAGCAGATTTATTCGCTGAGCTTCAGGGTGAAGTTGGGCTTGAACCTCGATCCCGCAACCGACTGGCAGTTCTCTATTCGCGATGCGACCAACGACAGGGCAGTGGTTGTTATTCAGTTTTGCTCTACTGTTTCGTGGGTATTTCCCGGTTCCATAGTGGTAAAGAATGCACTGGGGCAGTATATCGACACCGGTGTCACCATCGAGCAGGACATCTGCTATGAGATCAAGGCAGTGCTGGACAATGACTTGGGCACCTTGGCGGTGTATATCGATGGCGGCCTCAAGGTGCTGATCCCGCTTGAATCGGGTGCTCGCCGGATGGACTACTTCCGTGTGGATACGGTGGGCAACGGATCGGGCAATACCGTGCTTGCGACGTTCAAGCTGGACCACTTCGATCTGTGCCTGAGGGGCGGTCTGGCGGTTCCGCTGGACGAGATTCCCGATTGCAACACCAACAGCGTGCTCGACGAGTGCGACATCGCCGCCGGCACCAGCCAGGACTGCAACAGCAACGGTTACCCCGACGAATGTGAGCCGGATTCGGACGACGATGGAACAATCGACGATTGTGACAATTGCCCGGAGGTCGCAAATCCCGACCAGGCCGACTTCGACAATGACGGGGTGGGCAATGTCTGTGACGACGACATCGACAACGACGGCGTGCTCAATGACGATGACGTGTGCGACTACACGCCCTTGGGTCTTCCGCCGGAGTTGATCGAGCCGGACGGCAGTGTGCTCGGAGACCTCGACGGGGATTGCGACGTGGACCTGGACGATTTCGCCCTCATGCAGGCCCGCTTCACCGGCCCAAACCCGTAAAATGGAAAATGGAAAATGGAAAATGTGGGCCGGCGAAGCGAAACCCACTGCGTTAGTTGGAGGTGGACCATCTTCAAAGTTCTACTTGCACGGCTCCCGCCCTGACATTAAGCTGTTTGTGTAGGAAAGCAGGGCTAAAGGACTGCGGGTGAGGGAAGCGATCACTGCCCGTTTAGCATCTCCCCGTTGTTCGCTCGACGGGAGCAAACACATTAGAGCAGTTTGCAGGCATTGACAAAGGCCCGAGGTAGAGAGTCGGCGTCGTATGATGCTGCGCTCGATTAGGTTTAGTGTCGGAAGGTATAAGGAGGTATCGAATCATCATGTCACTACGTTCACTATCCATCTGTGCCCTGGTGGGCTTAATGGGATCGTCCAGCCTGGCGGACGATTATGTGTTCAACACGGACAGCCTTACATTGACCCGGAACGGCAGTCCGGTTAGCGATTTCAACGGCACGCCGATCTACGCCGAAGTGTCCGGCGGGATCGCATATTTCCATCTTAACGGCGATCTGGTGCTGAATGCCGCAGACACTCTCTCTGGGGCGGGCTCGCGTCCGCTTTCGCTACAGGTGCAAAACGACGTGCACATCGCCGCAGGCGCGGAAATCAACGTGTCCGCCAGCAACCGCAACGCCGGGCCAGGCGGCGGCGACGGCGGCTTGGGCGGCGACCGAGGTCTGGCCAGTTGGGGAATGGGCGGCGGTAATAACGGCTCTCGCGGCTACGGCGGCTACGGCGGCAGCGGCGGATATAGCTACACGCAAAGCGGCAGTCCGGGAACATCCGGTAGCGGCGGCGGAGACGCCCAAGACGGACTGGACGGCTCACCAGGCGAAGACGGGCTCATCGGCGGCGATGGCTTCAATTCGCCCGCGGGCGACTACGCCGGCGGTGGATGGGGCGGCTGAGGCGGACCCGGCGGCAGCGGCGGGCGCATCATCCTCGGCACCAATGTGGACGGGCTACTGAGCGGTTCCATCGAGGGACTCGGGCAGGACGTCGTCAGCACCGGCGGTCCCCTAGGCCACAACCCCTTCATCGCTTCGCAGACGAACACACCCTACATCCCCGGACTGGTGGGCGGAGCGGAAGTCTACGGAATGACCGGTCTGGCCACTGTCGGGGGCATCACCCTGGACCCGCCGGTGGACGCGATCGCCGCTCTGGTCATCCTGCAATCCTCGCCGGATTTCTATGATTTCCCCGGCTTTGACCAGATATTCTTCGTCAACCTGACTGCCGAAGCCCTGGACGATCCCATTTTGGGAGTCGCCGGCGCAGACTACTACAGCGGACTGCTCACCAGCGGGTACGTCAACGATCCGCTGTTCGGCGGCAGCGGCCCGGTTCCCCTGAACCCGCTGCCGGGCGACGGCATTTACACCACGCTGGTCCCAGCGGGCAGCACCAACTTCACCTTCGGCGCCGATGGCATAAGCAAGTGCCAGGCCTCTTTCTCCCCCGGAACTGCCGGCAACGTGATGTACCTGCTGCCCTGTGAGAACATCCGGGGAGACATGGACGGAGACGGGGACGTGGACCTGGTGGACTTTGCGGCTTTCCAGATATGCTTCGGCGCCTTGACCACTGATCATTTGGAGTGCTCATGTGCCGACACCGACGGTGACCAAACCATCGGGCTATCCGACTACGCGGCATTCGAGGGCATCTTCAGCGGACCCGGCGTGATGCTGGGAGCCTGTTGCGATCCGGCCGACGCGAGTTGCTCCGAACTCACCGAGGCGGACTGCACCGCAGCCGGTGGTCTCTACCAGGGCGACGGGGTCAGTTGTGCAAACGTGCAGTGCCCCTTCGGGCAGTACGCCAACGAGCCGTACTTGACGCAGTTTCAGCCCGGGGCCAACGTCGAGATAGCCGACGACATGACCTTGGCCGGTGTGGGGGCCAGGGAATTGGTTTACTACGATCTGTTGGTGGCCGGCTTTGGCGGCGATCCGTTTGACGTGAATGTAGCGCTGTACACGGATTGCCCGGGCAACGGCGGTACGCTCATCACCGGAACAGCGGCGAGCTGGAGCAGCGTTCCGAACAATGGCAGCCTGTATACGCTCTCGACCAACATCGCACCGGTGACCATACCTGACACGGTGTGGATGGTAGTATCATTCTCCGACGCCGCCGCCGTATGGGCTATTGCCGGCGAGGCCGAACTGGGCTTCACCGCCAATGTCTTCGGTATGGACGCTCCGCCATGGGGCTGCGGTTACTTTTTCACCGGGGACACACCGCCTTACGCCGGGTTCTGGGCTCACCTGATTTGCGAGCCCGAAGGCACCTTTCGCGGCGCCGAGCAACTCAGCACCAAGATCACCCCAACGGGCATGATGCTGCACGGCGGCGAGGCCGGCGCTCTGCCGGTCGAGCTGCGCGAAGCCGGCGGCGAAAGTGCGAAGACCTTGGAGATCAAAAGCCTCATCCCCGGCAGGCCGCGCGTTCGTCCGGACCGTGCTCGGCCACCGCTGTTGATCCCCCATCCGCCGTGCCCGTGCAAATTCTTGCCCGACGATCCGCGCGACCGGGAATCCAACCGGCAAAGAGAGCTGCGTGAACTGAAGTCAATTGACCAAACGGTGAGCTTTGAAACCCGATAGCGTCTACCGGTAAACATTCAGTGTAACCGTTCAGTAAACCCGTCCAGCCTGTTGTACCGCCGGCATCCTGCCGGC
>JAGLWJ010000049.1 GCA_023133475.1 Phycisphaerae bacterium
TCTGAACATACTGGAGTCGGAGTTGCTTATCATCCGTCACCAACGCGAGCACTTCGACGGGCGTGGTCATCCCGCGGGGCTCAAGGGCGAGCAGATTCCTGTGGGGTCACGGATTCTGCTGGCGGCGGACGCTTTTGATTCGATGACCACGGACCGGGTCTATCGCCAGCGGTCGTCCATCGAGGACGCCCTGGGTGAACTCCGCAAGTTCTCCGGGGCGCAGTTCGACCCTCGCGTGGTCCACACTTTCCGACAACTCGCCGCACGCCACACGCCCGCCTGGCGAAACCGCATCGCCGAAACTGTTGAATCCGTTCAACTCTTGACGCCGTCATCCATACGCTAACCCGCATTTTTAATGAACGCAGTCATGCTGAACGGTTGGAATTGGCGAACAAAGCATCGCCGATTCCACATTTTCCATAATTCCCGTGCTCCACACTCCACGCTCCACGCTCCACACTCCACGCTCCCCTTCGGGTCGCCGCTAAACGCTGAGGACTTGTCGCCGCTAAACACTACGAACTTGTCGCCGCTAAATACCCCGGCGCCGTTGCGAGCGTTCACATTCTCCATTCTCCATTCTCAATTCCCCGTTATACTGTGGTTTCTTGGAGAAGGACTCAAAAACCATGACCACAGACTCCCACGAGCAGGTATTGGCCCAAGGCAGACATCTTCGCCTGGTGCGCCGTGATGGTTGGGAATATGCCGTGCGCTACACGGTCGGCGGGATCGTTGCCATTTTGGCCATCACCGACGATGACCGCCTGATCCTGACCGAGCAATACCGCCCGCCAGTGCGCAAAGCGGTGATCGAGTTGCCTGCCGGTTTGGCCGGCGACGTTCAGGGGGAAGAAAGCGAAACCCTGGCAACCGCCGCCCACCGCGAACTGCTGGAGGAAACAGGCTACCAGGCCCAGCAGATGGTTTATCTTGCCGAAGGCCCGCCGTCGGCTGGTTTGAGCGACGAAATCATCACCTTCTTCCGCGCCATCGGTTTGCAAAAGGTGGGGGCCGGCGGTGGCGTGGACCACGAGAAGATCAAGGTGCACGAGGTGCCGCTGGCTGAGGTGAACTCTTATTTGGAAACTGTCGCCGGCCAAGGCTTGCTGATCGACCCCAAGGTATATACGGGTCTGTACTTCGCCAAGTAGGATGTCATGCGTTTCACCAAAATGCACGGCCTGGGTAATGACTACGTGGTGGTCAACGGTTTCCAGGAGGTTGTGGATGATCCGTCGAGCCTGGCCTGTGCGATGTCCGACCGCCACCGCGGAGTCGGCAGCGATGGGTTGCTTGTGATCCATCCTGCCGCCGATGCCGACCTGCGTATGGAAATCTACAACGCCGACGGTTCTCGAGGGCTGATGTGCGGCAACGGTCTGCGTTGTGTGGCTAAGTATGCCTACGAGCGGGGGCTTTGCCGCAAAGCGTTGATTCGGGTGGCTACCGCTTGCGGCATTCGTTTGGCTGAGTGCTTTCCGGTGGGCGACAAGGTGGTTCGGGTTCGGGTGGCTATGGGGGCGGCGGAGTACCTTCCTCGTGGTCTTGCGGGTTTCTCAGGCCGCCAGGTTGTCACCGATGAGCCGTTTTTGGTCAACGGGCGCACGTTGCCGGGCACTTTCGTTTCCATGGGCAATCCGCACCTGGTGGTGTTCGTTCAAGACCTGGACGAGATCGACCTTGCGGCGGACGGCCCGGTGTTGGAAAAGCACGAGTGCTTCCCCGATCGTATCAACGTGCACTTCGCCAGAATCCATTCGCGTCACGAAATCAGCATGGTGTCATGGGAGCGTGGCAGTGGTGCGGTGCAGGCCTGCGGCTCGGGAGCCTGCGCTGTGGCTGATGCCGCGTTCACACACCGGCAGACCGCCTTTCCCACCACCGTTCGCCTGCCTGGAGGTGAGTTGCTGATCGAGCGTGGGGATGCCGGTTTGCTTATGACCGGCCCGGCAGAGGAGGTTTTCTCCGGCGACTGGTGCTTGTGAGTCTGTAGGTCGGGTCCGCAGACCCGACCTACAGATACTATCCGCAGATTACGCAGATTACGCAGACTTGCGAGAAAGTGCCTGGGAAATAACAAGGATCAGGTTTGAGTATATTTTTTTGTCAATCTGTGCAATCTGCGGATGTTTTCTCTTGTCTCCCTTGATTGCGGCCAGAGGCTGCGCCAAGTGCTCCGTGGCGAATTATCCGGGTTAGATGCGATTGCCCTGACGAAGAAGGCGGGTGGAACCCGCCCTACAGATACTGCGTTCGTGAAAAGCCCCAGGTTAAGATGACTCCGCTCCCTAATCCTCCGATACCGTATTAAGCGGTCGCGGCTTTTGCGCCTTTATCGGAAGGAGCGTGCCATGAGCAGCGTCATTTGCGGGGATGGTCCCCGATCATCCGGTTCTGAGCGTTCGGAAAAGTTGCGCACTCTGCTGAGGAGGCACTACGAGGGCAAGAACCACCTGCGGCAGGGTCTGTGCCTGCTTGCCGCCGGGAAGTGCGATCAAGCCATTGAGGCATTTACCGCAGCCGCAGAGGCGAACCCCCACAGCCTTACACTGCCCACCTATCTGGCAGCCGCCCATCTGGGGCAGGGCAGATTCAGTGAGGCGGCTGGGCAGTTCAGGAAAATCGTCGATGGTGAGCCGGCGGACGTGCGCAACCGAGTCCGCCATGCTCTGGCGCTGTGGAAGGCTGATTGCCCTGATCAGGCGATCGCCTCGCTACGTGCGGGAGTCAGCCAAAACCCCGAGTCGGCGGAACTGCATTTCCAACTCGCCACGCTTCTGGCAGCCCGCGACGAAACCGAAGAGGCAGAACTACGCTTTACCCAGGCGGCAGCTATCGACAAGCATCACACCGAAGCGTTGATCGGGCTGGCTATGTGCCATGGAGCATGTGGCAACGCCGATGAAGCGGTTCGCTGCCTCAAGCGGGCACAGATGCACAACCCCCGCGACACCCGCATCGCCCTGCTGCTGGCTTATGCCCTAAAAGCCGTCACCGGCCCCCAGCGTCGGCCTGTGCATCCAACCATGCCGCCGGAGACCGAGCCGGAGGATCAGGCGTCTCTCGAGCAACTGTCGCGGCACCTGGAGACCGAGCCCGATTTCGTGGAGGCATTCCTCTCGCTGGATGCGGGCGAGGTGAACGGCGAGGTTTTTGCCATGCTGGCTGCCACCATCCGGCTGGCGTTGGAACGGTCTCCCGAACATGCGGACCTGCACTACCATTGCGGGTGCGCACTGGAGCGTCTGGGGCGTAGCGGTGAAGCCATTGTCGCGTTGGAGCGTGCGGTGGGCTTGAAACCTGTCTTTATTAAGGCTCTTATACGACTTGCCCACCTCTACCGGCAATGCAACCGCCGCGCAGAGGCGCGTCGGCGTATCGAGCAGGCTCTGGGCCTGGGGGCTGAGTATGCCGACGTTCATTATCTGCTGGGCAATTTGTATCGTGATGACGGGATGCTGGAACGTGCCCGCCAGGCCTACCGGCACGCCCTGGGCATAAACCCGCACTACCAGGATGCGCAACAGGCGCTTGAGGCGGTGACAACTTAATACCGGGAGCAAAGATGTCCTATCCGCTGGAAATCCTGGGAAGAGGTTTGCTGTCCGATTTGACTGCGGCATTCCACGAGTTGCTTCACGACGACGCGGGGCACTCCACCGATGAACTGATCGAATCCTGCCGGGAAAGCCCCGGGGATGCCTCGTCCCATAATCACTTGGCTATACGCTATCTGGCGGATCGCAAGCTCTCGTCGGCTCGTGAATCATTTCTGCAGGCTCTGTTGCTGGATTCCCGCAATCTTCGTGCTCAGGCAGGTCTGGCGTGCGTGTATGACGAACTAGGCCGCACCGATCGCGCGTTGGAGCAACTGCGCACCGCGGTGACCGACTACGCCAACGAACCCACCGTGCACTTTGCCATTGGCTTTTGCCTTGAAAAGCTCGATCTCACCGACCAGGCTGCCGAGGCGTATCGCCGCACAGTCGAAGTTTCCCCCAATCTCCGCAACGCCCACGAGCGTCTGGCGGCGGTCAGTTTCAAGCAGGGCGATCTCGAAACCGCCGTCGAACACTATGAGCACATCTGCTTTTGCGAACCCGGGGAACCCGACTCGCTTCTGGTGCTCGCCAGCCTCCATCTCCATCTCCGGCAGTATGATCAGGCGATACGCTGTTACCGCACGGCTTTGGCCGTCGATCCGGACAATTGGGAGACACATGACGACCTGGTGACCGCTTGTGATCAGGCGGGGCTTTACTACGACGCCATCGAACACCTCCACGAAATGATCCAAGCCGGCCCGGGCCATCCCGAGCACCATCTGCGCCTAGGCGATTTGTATGCCAAAACAGGGCGTGACGAATCCGCCCTCGAACAATACCTCGAAGCAACCGACCTCAACCCCGGATACCTGGAAGCCACGATCAAAGTAGGCACCGGTTATCTGCGTAGCGGGGCGTACCGCCAAGCCGCCCAGTGGTTCAACCAGGCTACGGAAATAAACGACCGCCTGCTCAGTGCTTACGTAGGGTTGGGGGTCACGCAATATGAATCCGGTCGTTACACCGAGGCGCGTGAAAGCCTGGAGATGGCCGCCGGGGTGGAGCCCAACAGCACTCTGTTGTTCAGCGAGATGGCCCGGCTACACCTGCGCAGCAGCGTCGCCCGTCAGGCCCACAGGTATCTGGAACCCGACACCCTGACATTGCGGAGCACCGCACATCAATCCGCGCCCGTCGGCGACCTGATTGCCCGCCAGATTGAGCGTTACCAGGCAGCCATCGAGCAACGGCCTAACTATGCCGACCTGCACTACCAACTGGGGCTTCTGCTGCGGAACAGCAATCGCAACGAAGAAGCCATCAAGGCGTTCAACCAGGCCATCCGCATCAACCCTCACTACGAAAAGGCTTTGACCAAGCTGGGGTTGCTCCTCCACGAACTGGGTCGTTGGGAAGAAGCCATCGAGAAACTGAAGCGTTCACTGGACATCGATCCGCAGTCGGCGAAGTTGCACTATCGCCTGGGCTTGATTTTCGCGGATATGCACAAGTTCGAGTTGGCTTTGGAGCAATTCGAGCACGCCGCAAAAGGCGAGCCTGAAAACCTGGAGATTGGCGTCAACCTGGCACAGGCCTTGCAGAACATGGGCCTGATCGACCGGGCGGAGGCCAGTTGGCAGGTGATGTGCGAGGTGGCCTACCAAACCGAAGAGGGTCTGGCATTAGTCGCCAGAGCCATCCAGGAACAACACCAGTGAGGCAAGAGGATGGGTGGCCCATCGCTTTAGCG
>JAGLWJ010000490.1 GCA_023133475.1 Phycisphaerae bacterium
GGCGGTACGGTGGTGTCAGGCGCCCACCCGGGACACGAGTTCACTGGATATTTACATTGCCTGTGTCACTGTGAAATCCCCGCGTCGTTGGGGGTCGTTCAACATCCACCACATGTTCTCCGGATTGCAGGGCAGCTTGTTGGGGGCTGCGCCCGTGGCATTGTAGATGGCAGCCAATACCGCCGGCACCGCGCCAATCAGCGGCGGCTCGCCGACACCATGGGCCCCATATGGGCCGCCGGGATCGTCGTGCTCCAGGTAAATCGCCTCCACCGGCGGAATGTCCCTGATGGTCGGAACGATGTAGTCGGTGAATCCGGGGTTCAGCATCCGCCCGTCACGCATAACCACCTCCTCCATCAAAGCCATCCCAATACCCTGAGCCACCCCACCGGCGATCTGGCCCTCGACCGATTGCGGATTGATGGCTTTGCCCACGTCGTGGCAGCCGATGTGCCGCTCGACCCGCGTCTCGCCGGTCTCGATGTCCACCAGCACCTGCGAGACGTGTGCCCCAAACAAGTACGTTACGAATGCCTTGGGGCTCTTGCCGGTGTTCGGATCGCCCGGGACTGTGCGTGGTTTGAACATGGCTCGGGCTTCCAATGGGTAGCCGCGTTTCTTGCCTTCTCTGACCAGATCGCCGAGCGACATGTGATTGTCTGGATTCGCGGTCTCGTAGGCGAAACCCGGAGTATTCTTCGCCCCACCCGGCCCAAGCGAAATCTCATGTGGATGCACCTTCAGGCAATTGCCGGTGATGTCGAGCAACTGCTCACGGAGTTCGCTGGCAGCCATCCGAACCGCGTTTCCGGTGAAGTAGGTCTGGCGGGTGGCAGACGATGAGCCAGACTCATCTGTTCGCCCGGTGTCGGCGGCGACGACCCGGACATGTTCGAGCTTCGCCCCAAGTTCGGTCCCAGCCACCTGAGCCGCCATGTTGAGCAACCCCTGCCCCACGTCCACCCCACCGGTGTAGACGGTGATGATGCCCTGCTCGTCAATCGCCACCTTAGCCCGGCTACAGTCGGGAAACCCATCGCCATAACCCAGGCCAAAACACATCACACTAACGCCCCATCCGCGTTTCAAGTGCGGCGGCAGGGGATCGTTCGGGTATGGTTTGCTGTGGAACTTGTCCAGGGCTGCCCGCAAACACTCTTTGATGGTTATGTTTTCAGGATGTTGGCCTGTGGTTACTTCGTCACCGGGTTCGATAAGGTTCTTCTCGAAAAGCGTCACGGGGCCCATCTTCAGCACCCGGGCCAAACGTTCGATTATGCCGTTGGAGGCGATGGCCATCTGACAGGCGCCGAATCCGCGCATGGCACCGGTGGGGTTGTTGTTGGTGTGCACACCGTAGACATCGACGCTGACATTGGGCACCCGCAAAGGCCCGGTGGCGTGGCTGGCGGCTTTGCGCATCACCGCGATTCCGGTCGAGGCATAAGCCCCCTCGTCGGAATAGACCACGATCCTGGCAGCCGTCAGGGTCCCGTCGCGCTTGGCTCCCAGCGTGTAGTGGATGCGCAGGGCGTGGCGCTTGTGCCGAGCGATCATTGACTCGGATCGGCTATAGCGTAGAGCTATAGTCTTGCCGGGGTGGTGCAAGGCAGCCAGCCCCAGGTGAATCTGGATGCTGATGTCCTCGCGGCCGCCGAACGCCCCGCCGGTGCACGGCTGGATGATGCGGATGCGCTCAGGCCCCAAACCCAAAGCCAATGCCACCAGCCGACGCTCCTCGTGAACCCATTGCCCCGCCGCGTGGATGGTGAGCAGTTCGCCGTCCCAGCGGGCGATTCCTGCTTCGAGGTCCAAAAAGGCGTGGTCAGTGGTTTGGGTCTCGAACGTGTCACTGACCACCACGTCGGACGTTCGCAGTGCCGCTTCGACGTCACCTTTGCGGATGCGCTTGTCGCCCATCACGTTCCCGTCGGGATGGATTTTCGGGGCGCCCGAAGCCAACGCCTGGTCGATTGTGCCGATGACCGGCAGCTTCTCGAAGTGGGCCTCGACCAGATCGCGGGCCGACTCAGCCGCCCGCTCGGACTTGGCCACCACCAATGCGAGGGCATCGCCCCGATAGCGCACGTGATCCTCCACCAGCACGGGATGGTCGCGTCGGATCAGGCCGTGGCGGTTGGTGCCGCCGACGTCCTTGTGCGTGTAAACGCCCACCACGCCCTCAACCGCCAACGCCTTGGAGGTGTCGAGAGACAGCACCCTGGCGTGAGCCTCCGGAGAACGCACGACCTTGGCGAACAGCTCCGCCTGACCGGGGAACAGGTCTGCCCCGTACATTGCGCGTCCGGCAACTTTGTCAGCCCCGTCGATCCGCTTGCAGGATTGCCCGGCTAACGGTTCAACCTGAGGCATGGTGTCAGGTTTGTTTGACTCTGTGGAAGAAGGCACGGTTTCACACTCCTCTTTTCCAGCACGGGTGGCCCACCTCTTCAGAAGTAGGGGGCTGGGTGGCCCATGGCTTTAGC
>JAGLWJ010000491.1 GCA_023133475.1 Phycisphaerae bacterium
GGAGTTATCGCAATTAGCGTTGAACCGACAATAAACACACTGTCAAAACCCGACGTTAATATTCAGTAAACCCATGCCACCTGACGCTATCACGTATACAGGATCGCGTGGGTTTCGTAGCAGCAGTCTTGCGCTAGGCCCGGCATTTATGCCGGGTATTGGAGTGGTTGCCTTGTTGCCTTCGACTCGCCAGGGGCGTTTTACCGCGTTTCACGGTTGGCTGCGGTGAGGTCGTCGTCCTCGGAGATCACTTGTTGGATGGCCCGTTTGATGAACGTCATCTTGGTGTTGGAGGCTTCGTCCACCTTCAGGACCACCTCGCTTTCCTTGACTTGCACAATTGTCCCGATAACTCCGCCGATGGTCATCACCCGGTCGTTCTTCTGCATCGCGTTGAGCATGTTTTCCTTCTTCTTCTGCTGAGAACGGTTCCCGCGCATCATCACGAAGAAAAACACCACCATCAACACAATCAAACCGAACAGCATTATCGGAGGACCCCCCTTCGGAGACGCCCCCGGGGCATTTTGAGCCAGCATGGTTACAACCGCAAACATCTTTTCTCCTTGGATGCTCAATCCGGATGTTTCATCATCCCGCAAGTCACGCAATGATACCGCCAATTCATTCCGCGGTGAAGCCAATATCCTGCCCCGACACCGGCTCGCCGGCAATCGGGTATTCGCGGGTGATTGTCTCCAACTTTCCGATCCGAAGCAAATGGCGAATCCGGGCCATCAAACGCTGGAAAAAACGCAGGTTGTGGATCGAAGCCAGCGTCGGGCCTAGCATCTCGCCCGTGATGAACAGGTGCCGCACGTACCCACGGCTGAAGTTGGCGCAGGTATAGCAATCGCAGCCGTCCTCGAGTGGTTCGTCAGCCAGTCGATGCTGCTGGTTCCGCATCTTGAGCCGCCCGCCGGCGGTGAACACGTGTGCATTGCGCCCGTTTCGCGTCGGGAGCACGCAGTCGAACATGTCGATCCCACGCTTGACGCTCTCCACGATGTCCCGAGGCATACCCACACCCATCAGATAACGCGGGCGATCCGCCGGCAGCATTGGCGTGACCTGCCCCAAGACCGCGATCATTTCCTCGTGGGACTCGCCCACCGACAGCCCGCCCACGGCGTAACCATCGAAACCTATCTCGATCAAACGCCGGGCACAACTCGCCCGCAAATCCACGTCCAGCCCCCCCTGGACAATGCCGAACAGCCATTGATCCTCCCGCTGATGAGCCTGTTTGCTCTGCTCGGCCCAGCGAACCGTGCGCTCCACCGCCCGGCTGACCTCCTCTGCCGAACAGGGGAGTGGCTGACACTGATCGAAAGCCATGATGATGTCCGCCCCGAGCTGCTCCTGAATGGCTATCGAAGTGGGTGGGTCGAACCACATGGGCGCCCCATCAAAGTGAGACTGAAACGCCACGCCCTCGTCCGTGATCTTGTTGATCTCAGCCAGCGAGAAAACCTGAAACCCGCCGCTGTCGGTCAGGATGGGGCGATGCCAACCACTGAAGTGGTGCAACCCGCCAAGCTGTGCCACGCAGTCCGCCCCAGGCCTGACCTGAAGGTGGTAAGTGTTTCCCAGCATGATTTGGGCACCGGTTTCCGCAAGTTGCCGCGGGGTGACCCCCTTGATGGCCCCACGGGTGCCCACCGGCATAAAAGCCGGTGTATCAATCACACCGTGAGGCGTAGTCAGGCAACCCAACCGCGCACCTGATTGCGTGTCTCTCGCCAGCACTTGAAAACCAAACATCTCGGTATGGTAAACCGCCGACGGGGAATGTGAAGGGAATCCCGTTTCGCCGGTCCGGAGGGCCGGCGAACAGGGGGGGCCTATGCCGCTCCCTTACGGTCGCGGCACTGATGGGCAGGCCGCCCTCTTGCGGTCGTGGCACTGATTTCCGCCCAGGATGCGTCGATGTACACCTTCCGCCGGCGCCAATGGCGGTTTACCTCGCCGGGGCGTGCCACCCATGCGTCGGCATCGTTCGCAATGTGCCCCAGCAACTCACGATAATTGCCCAACCACTGGGGCAAAGTCGCCAATTCCGGCTCAGGATGTGTCAGGATGCCGGCAATGCCGCCTCGGGCCTTTATCAACGCCAGGCTGTCGAGCTGTTTCCGCAAGACCTCCCGTGGGTTCGAGCATCCCAGCGAGTCGAAATACCAGTCCTCCGGGACGGTCGTGGGAATCTCCAGCACATCCGTGCCGGCGATGAAGAACGGCAGACAGGTCGAACAGCCTTCATGACGCAAAGTCGCTCGGCAGAACCCCTCGAGCACGTCGTGCATGCTCATGTCATATTCGAGCACGCCATCCAATGCCTGGTAAAGCCCCGGCGTTCGCAGATAACTGGGCGAGCGAAAGCCCGTGGTTCCGTAGGCATCGATCAACCTCCCTGCCCGGGCGATTCTCTTCGCCATCGCCACCGGTGGAAGAAATGCGAGCTTGTGATCGTGCTCGGTGCCGTGGAAGCCTATCTCATGCCCGCCCGCGTATAGCTCGTCAAGGGCCTTTCTTCCTGCGTCCACGAGCTTTTCCACCACCATCCAGGCGGAGCGTATGCCCGCGGCTTCGTCGAGGGCCCGCACCTTCTCCAACAGCTCGGGGAAGCGAAAGCAGTAGTCGGTGTCGATATCGTGGCTTAGGGTGGCTGCGTATTGTTTGCCCTGTGGCCAAAAAGGGACCGGGCGGGCGGAACTGTGCTCCTCCACGATGCCGCGGATCAGATACCGCCAGCCGTCCACGGCAGGATCAGCCGGATGCGTGGGGAAAAGCGGGCCGCCGCACCGCCGCACACGACGCAACTGGTGCATCACCCGAAAACCCAGCTTACGCACCCACCCCGGAAGCTGATCGGGATTGATCCCGAACTTCACATAAAACGGCGTGGAATGGAAGAGATAGCGTTCGTTTTGGATGAACTGAACCGTCCGGTCAACCTCGAACCAGAAGCGATAGGCATTGTGATCGGTGCGGGTGACGATGGGGCGGGCGGTGCCGTCCGGCGTTCGCAACCATGCCAGCGGCTCACCTTCGACTTCGATGCTCATGTCCAGAAGCAGCCATGACCACCACCCCGACGCACAGAACCGAGCGAACGGGCCACAACGCTCCACCATGTCGCCGACCAACTCCACGTGCCCGAAGACGGGGACAGTAGCTGGTCTGGCTATTATGCCAATCGGCCCGGCGTCGCCCACCATGTTGTGGTAGGTGTCCCGATCATAGCCCCAAAACCGAAAGATGTCTTCCATGAAGTCACCAGCGTCACTGTCCGGAGAAGCACCTTTCTCGGACCTGTGCATCCTGATATCGGACACTACCCACCACCTCTTGAGACCTCGCTATCGGGGAAGCAGTTGTAGGGTGGGTGGAACCTCGCGGAGCGAGGTGGAACCCACCAAGCAACTAAACCGGAAAATGGAAAATGGAAAATGGAGAATGGAGAATGGAGTGAGTGTGTGCATCTTCCGGGTATGATTTGCGTCTTTCTCCATTCGTCGTGTTTCCGCTCCACGTTCCACGCTCCATGCTCCACGCTCCACGCTCCCCTTCGGGTCGCCGCTAAACGCTATGGACTTGTCGCCGCTAAACGCTGTGGACTTGTCGCCGCTAAATACCCCGGCGTCGTTGTGAACGCCCACATTCTCAATTCTCAATTCTCCATTCTCAATTCTCTATTCCCTGCGTGCTCCGCGCTAAATTAGATGCGATTGCCCTGCGAATATTACCCGCCGATGCTCGAATATCCGGGGGAAGAGGTGCCGTGGGGCGATGCCCCGAACTAGCGGAGGTTCAGACCGGTGAGAGCATTGGGTATTGCATATTTGCTATGGCTGCCCCCCATGGGGGTTTTGGGGGTCCACCGGTTCTACTGTGGCCGGGTGGGCAGCGGTTTGCTATGGGCTCTGACGGCGGGCCTGGTGGGTATTGGATGGCTTATCGACCTCTTTCTGGTTCCCAGCATGGTTCGTGAGGCCAACGCCCGGATCATGTCGCAGCTTCGCGAGCGTGGATCCAGTGGGCTGATGCCGGCCAACCATGGTGGTGTACCTGCCCCTCCGGCATCATCCGCGGGTGAGACGACGGTTGAGCACCAACATCCCACAGGGCTGGAGCCGGATCATCGGGTGATCTACTGCACCCACTGCGGTGCGGCAATGCAGGTGCCGACCGACGCCGTCGGCCGACAATACGGATGCCCCAACTGCCGAACCATCCTGGTGGTTCCCGGCTGATCGTAGGGCGGGTTTCACCCGCCTTCGTGGCTATGTCTGGAAAATCCCCACAACAATCCCCTCCGGGTCGGCGAACATTGCAAAGGAACCGACGTTGGGGATCGGTGTATTGGGGACGATTACCTGCCCGCCACCCTGCTGGACCTTGCCCAGGGTGGCTTCGATGTCGGAGACCATGAAGTACACGTTCAGTGCCGCTTGTGGAGCCTCCGCCGGCCGCTTCATCAGCCCGCCTCCAGGCTCTTTGCCGGTCTTGATCAGGGTGTAATCAGGCATAGAGGTCTCGTCGTACTTCCACCCGAACACCTCAGTGTAGAAGGCCTTACTCTTGGCCGGGTCATCGCTCATGAACTCGAAATGACAAAGTGGGTCACCCATGGTCGTCTCCTCTCGTTTGTGTTTCTCAAACCACGATCAACATTGCCCGAATCGCAATTGCAAGCCGCATCACACCCGGTGTGCCGGGAAGTATCATACCAGCAAAACCGACCATGGGAATGATCCTCATTGTAGGGCGGGTTCCACCCGCTTTCT
>JAGLWJ010000492.1 GCA_023133475.1 Phycisphaerae bacterium
GCAACCGCGCCGGCGTGTTTAGCGGTGACAAGTCCGCAGCGTTTAGCGGCTCCCCAACGGGGAGCGTGAAAAACTGAGAAAATGGTATAATCACAGTTGTGGCATCGTGCGGCGGGTAGAACCCGCCCTACATGCATTCTCAATTCTCAATTCTCCGCTTTGCTCTACCCCACACTGCTCTCACAGGCTGCAAGCATGCCGGACCTGCAAAAAAAAAATTTGCCAGCCTGATGACTCGGCGCCAATTAAGGGTACAATTCTGGTACAACCCTGTTCGCATTTCTGTGACCAGGGGAGCAGAGAGAGCCCCATCGTGATACGTCAGTGAACGTGACCCAGTTTTCACGTCGGGGATGGGAGTATAGAGATTTTGCGGGAGGAGAGATGAGATGAAGTATGCACTTTGGTTGGTTAATGTCTGTTTGGTTCTGGGGTTGGCTGGTGTGCAGACAGCTCGCGGTGCCACGATCTACGCCGCCAGCTACAGGACCGACGCCTTGTACGCGATCGACACGATGGCGGGCACGGTGGAAATGATCGGTGAGACCGGTTTCGGGGTTGATTTTGTCGAGGGCGGTTTGGCCCTCAATTCCGCGGGAGAGCTTTACGGCGCCTTCTCCGGTAACCTCCTCGACCAGCTCTACACCATAGATATCACCACCGGTGAAGCCACCCCGGTTGGAGATATGGGGTATCTGGATGTCTCGGGCCTGGCGTTCAGCCCGGAGGACACGCTGTACGGAATCGACAGTGAGAACGATTTGCTGATCACTATCGATCCAACCACCGGGGCGGGGACTCTCGTGGGCGACGGAGACCCGGGAATCGGCGTTGTCGGAACCACGGCTGGGCTGGCCTGCGCCCCGAACGGCACCTTGTACATGGCTGACGTCCTCAACGACTCGCTTTACGCCTTCGAGAACCTCGCCGCAAGCGACCCCACCGCCACGCTCATCGGCGCCCTCGAGTTGGACCGTGTCACCGGGATGACTTTCGCCCTCGAAGAAGAGCGGGGAGTGAACCTCTACATCGTCCAGGTGGTTGCCGACAGCAGGGGAACGCATAGCGAACTGTTCACCCTGGATTGGGACACCCTCGAATTGCAGCCCGTGCAACTGGCGGATGGGCATGTTCTGCCCGACGGTATTGGCGGCCTGGCGGCGGTCATCCCCGAACCGGGCACGCTGGTGCTGCTGGGTATGGGCGGGCTGGCAACGCTGCTCCGGCGGCGGCACGAGACGACTCACCAAGGATAATCTGAACCAACGCGGGCGAGGCAAAATCCCCGCCAGAGCCCATATAGGAAGCAACGAACCAATAACGGTCGGGTGAAAACCGAGCCGCCAGAGATAATATGGCTGGATACAATTCATTGAGGCATATAATCTGATGGGCAGCAAGCGCCGGAGTGTCTTGAAGCCGGTGCCCTGACCAACATTCGAGATCGGCTCGAAAGTCAAATTCGGCTCGGTGCCGGCAGGAAACAGTAGAGAGGACCAGTGAAAATGTATCATAGATACCATTTGCGAAATTATCACAGCCTGGGCAACTTATGCGGAATGCACCGATTGGCCATGGTCGTTGCGGTGTTGGTTGCCTGGGGAGCCTGGGGGGGCGGCGTCGATAGTGCACGCGGGCAGGTAATGTTCTGCGACAATTCTGACGACGAATGCGTGCACCCCAACCCGTGCATGGTTGGAATTTGCGACGATAACGGCGAGTGCCAGTACTCGGTGACAGAGCAGTGCGATTGCAACAGCAACGGTGTGCTCGACGAGGATGACATCGACGCCGGAACCAGCGCCGATTGCAACTCGAACGGCACTCCCGACGAATGCGAAATCGACGAGAACAGCCCCGCACCCGGCGGGCCGTTCTTCTGCAAGGTGAACTGCGACCCGGACTGCAACGTCAACGGCATCCCCGACGAGTGTGACATCGCTGGCGGGACCAGTGCGGACTGCCAGACCAACGGCGTCCCCGACGAGTGCGACATCGCCGGCGGGACCAGTGCGGACTGCCAGACCAACGGCGTCCCCGACGAGTGTGACATCGCCGCCGGAACCAGCACGGACTGCAACAACAACGGTGTCCCTGACGAATGCGAGATCGACGAGAATAGCCTTGCGCCCGGCGGGCCATACTACTGTCAAGCCAACTGCGACCCGGACTGCAACGATAACGGGGTCCCCGACGAGTGCGACATCGCCGGTGGCACCAGTGCGGATTGCCAACCCAACGGCATCCCCGACGAGTGCGACATCGCCGGCGGGACCAGTGCGGACTGCCAACCTAATGGTATTCCCGACGAATGTGACGGGGGTTGCCCCGGCCCAGGCCCAGGCCCCACTCCACCTTCGCCGCCCGTGGACCTCTGCCCGGATGATCCCGACAAGCTCGTTCCTGGCATCTGTGGTTGCGGGATTCCCGACGACGATACCGACGAGGATGGCGTCGCCGACTGCATCGATAATTGCCTCGAGATTCCGAACCCCGACCAGCTCGACACCGACGGCGATGGGGTGGGCGATGTGTGCGACAACTGCCCTGAAGTGGTGAACCCGCCCAATCCCACCACCGGCTTGCAAAACGATGACGATAATGACGGTATCGGCGATGCCTGTGACAACTGCCCGATGAACCCCAACGACGACCAATCGGACATTGATGGCGACGGGCTGGGTGACATCTGCGACGATTGCGACCTCGGCCCCAACACCGACCGAGACGGCGATGGGGTCTTCGATCCGTGCGATCTGTGCCCGGACGACCCGGACTCCACCAACGCCGACCGGGATGACGACGGGGTGGGTGACGTCTGCGACAACTGCCCGGATGTGCCCAATCCCGATCAGGCGGACGCCGACGGCGATGGGCTGGGCGATGCCTGCACCCCCGAACCGGAACCGCAACCAGAGCCGGAACCGGAACCAGAACCCGAGCCGGAACCCCAGCCCACGCCTTCCACCGGTGGCAATGCCGGCTGCGGTATCTACAACGGTGTCGCCCTGATCATGCTCCCGATGACCCTGATGGGCTGGAAGGGCTCGCGCAGGCCCTTGCGACGGAGGAGGACGCTGGGTTAAAACCGCGGATACGTTCTGTAGAGTCAAACGCAAGTGTCGCGGCTTGCGTGATTACGCAGCAGTCAACCATCGGACTCTACTCCTGCATGATGCCCCGTGTGCGGCCTGAAAGCCCACACGGGGCACTTTTTTGGCAGGTAGGGCGGGTTCCACCCGCCTTCGTGGCATTGCGCGGCGGGTAGAACCCGCCCTACAACTGTGATTACGCCGTTTTCTCAGTTTTTCTCGCTCACCTACTACACGCTCCCCTCTACACGCTCCCCTTCGGGTCGC
>JAGLWJ010000493.1 GCA_023133475.1 Phycisphaerae bacterium
ACTTTATCGACAGCCCCTAAAGCGATGGGGCACCCATGTGTCGATGATCCATCGAATCAATCGCGACAGAGCACTAGTTTCCGCCCAGTTCTTTGGCGTGTTCCACACACCATGTCCGATATGCGAGTGGTCTACAGTCGGCGGTTTTCTTTTCGCCACGACCAATCGTCTTCCGGCGCACCGCCCCGTGACCTCCCTGTTCGCCCTCGACATTCAACTGATCCGGAATGGTCCAAGGGAACACGCACTCGAACTGCCGATTCCCCGCGTGTTGTTCGGGTTGCATGGCATTCTCCTATCCGAGCCAAGCGTGTGGCTTGCCCCTATATATATTATGACCCAAAATTGGCGAAAAACTTTAATTTTTTTGTTATTAGGAAGATAATTGACAATTTGGCGTACTTACGGCATTAGCCCGCATTTCTCACACCGCAGAGAGCGCGGAGATCGCAGAGTATTTGCTAGAAAGAAGTTACAGCTAAATTAGGGCGTGTCAGCGGGAGAGATCGTCCGTTTGAACCGCAACTTCCTTTTCTACAATACTCTGCGCTTTCTGCGTTCGTGAGAAATGCGGGCTGGTCCAAAGTCAGTTCGGGATTCCCAACGGCACCGCCAGGGAATGTCGGATCTGCGGACCCGACCTACAGATTCTCAATTCGTGTCCCCCCACCGTGTCGGTTGGTGGGTTCCACCCGCCCTACAGTAAGGAGATGCTCGGTTCGGTTGATTCGCGCACCTGGCCGATGATGGCTGCGGATTTGCACTTCCCGTCAGCCAGGGCGGTGCATAGCATATCAGCTCGATCAGGCGACAGGCTGATCAGCAATCCGCCTGAGGTCTGCGCGTCGCACAGTATGTTGACCAGCATGTCGTCAACGTTGTTGGCTGCCAATTTCTCGCCCAGATAGTCCTGGGTGGCTTTGTAGGTGCGAGCCAGACATCCATTGGCAGCCAGGTCCAGCGTCTGTTGCAGCAGCGGCACGGCAGCAACCTCCAGCTCCAGCAATACACCACTGGCAGCCGCCAGCTCATAGGCGTGGCCGATCAGCCCGAAACCGGTGATGTCCGTGGCTGCGTTTACCCCGACCGCCATCATGGCCCGGGCGGCGGCGGCATTGAGGTCGATCATCACCGCGATGGCTTCGGATAGGTCGCTCTCGGGAATAAGCCGCCTCTTGGCGGCGCTGGTTAACACCCCACTTCCGATCGGCTTGGTCAGCACCAGAACATCCCCGGGCAAAGCCCCGGCGTTGGTGATGAATCGGTCAGGGTGGACTGTCCCGGTAACGGACAGACCGTATTTGATCTCGTCGTCGCGCACGCTGTGGCCGCCGACGATGACCGCGCCGGACTTTTGCACCCGCTCGTAACCGCCAGCCAGAATCTGTTGGAGAACGTCGATCGGCAGGTCCTTGTCGGGGAATCCGACGATGTTCATGGCGGTCAGGGGCACCCCGCCCATGGCGTAGACATCTGAGAGGCTATTGGCGGCGGCGATCTGCCCGAAGGTGAACGGGTCTTCGACCAGCGGGGGGAAGAAGTCCAATGTTTGCACCAGTGCCGCCGACTCGCTGATACGAAAGACCCCGGCATCGTCGGAGTGCTCGGCACCAAGCAGCAAATCCGGATGGGTGTTTCGAGGCAGATGGCTCAGGACCTGAGCCGTTAGCTCCACAGGGAGCTTACCCGCTCACCCGGCACAATTGGCATAGTCGGTCAGACGGATTTTGCGATCCTCGCTCATGCACGCAGTTTATGACGTTCACAGGCAAGAGGCAACAAGGCAACGAGGCAACAGGGATTACGGTATAACTACCCTGGGGTGGTGGCGAGCACCCCCATTCTTCACGCTTCCCTTCTACGCGCTCCCCTTCGGGTCGCCGCTAAACGCTATGGACTTGTCGCCGCTAAACCTGGATTATTCATGAACGCAGAGACGCAGAGAACGCAGAGAAAAGCGAGGAGAGAGAGGATATGGGGGGGGAATCGAAACTGGGCAACGCCGCCAACCCCACATTTTCCATTTTCCATTTTCCATTTTCCATTTCTTTTACTGGTTGGATGCGATTGCCCTGTTCCCCACCTACGAAATACGCTGTACCGATTCTTATGCCCGCCCCGATAATCATCGTGGAGACGTATGAGGTCGCATGTCGGCCTTGGAACTGCGCTCCGTGGGACGAGCGTTTTACGTGGTAAGGAGAAAACATGTCAGGCTTGATAAAACCTCTGAGTTGGCTGGTGCTGGGGACGGTGATGCTGGTTGTGCCCAGTTTGGGGCGGGCAGATGATTGCAACAACAACGGCGTGCCCGACGC
Organism: Phycisphaerae bacterium; assembly: GCA_023133475.1. GTDB lineage: Bacteria > Planctomycetota > Phycisphaerae > UBA1845 > UBA1845 > JAAEQG01. Next base: position 2,319 of record JAGLWJ010000493.1, read on the forward strand.
GACGGACATCTCCGCCGGGACCAGCGAGGATTGCCAGCCCAATGCCGTCCCCGATGAATGCGACATCGCCGCCGGCACCAGCCCCGACTTCAACAACAACGGCGTCCCCGACCACTGCGACCCGGACTGCGACGATGACGGTTGGCCTGATTTCTTCGAAATCGCCATGCACTTCAGCACGGACTGCAACCACAACACGATCCCGGACGAGTGCGAACCCGACGACGACTGCAACAGCAATGGGGTGTTGGATGAGTGCGATCTGGCAGTCGGCACCAGCAGTGATTGCAACACCAACGCGGTCCCCGATGAGTGCGACACCACCGGCGGAACCGCCCAGGATTGCAATGCCAACAGTATCCCCGACGACTGCGAGCTGGCTGCCGGCAGCAGCACGGACCTCAATACCAACGGCGTGCTCGACGAATGCGAGGCGGACTGCAACTCGAATGGGATGTTCGATCTTCGGGACATCGCCTTCGGCACCAGCGAAGACTGCAACACCAACAGCGTCCCCGACGAATGTGATCTGGCTAACTGCCCACCGGATGATCCGACGTGCGGCGACATTAACCACAACGGCATTCCCGATGGTTGTGAACCCGACTGCAATACCAATGGGATACCGGACAACTATGATCTGCTGGCCATCAGGCTTTACGATCCCGCCCTGGGAACCTTCCCGGACGAGCAAGGGTTCACCCTGTTGCAGTCCGGCGATCCATCGCCCGACTATACCCTCGAGGACGACGCACTGCATCAGGGGCCGACGGCTGAGGCGGGGTCGCAAAGCTGCTTGGCTGAGGACCCGCGGCTGGACTTTGCGGCGGGTTTTGAGCTTGAGATAACGCTCGAGGTGGTGTCTTCGAGCTACGATTCCAATTGTTACGGGCGGGCTGTGACTGGTTATGCGATCTGCGTGGTGGATGACTACCGCCGAGTGTTCTACATCTGGTTTGCCCAAGGCCGCATCATAATACACAACCAGTACACGCAGTTGTCCACCGGGTGGAGCTTCGACACCACCGGGCAATTCCATGACTATCGCTTCGTCGTTGCGGGCGAAGAGGCTGAACTCTTTATTGACGACGACCTGTTCACCACCGTCGCCCTGGGGGAAATAAATCAGGCCCCATCGATCAAACGAAATCAAATCTGGTTCGGGGACGGAACCAGTTGTGCCGAGGGTGAAACGTATCTCAAGAGGCTGGTCTACCGCAGCCCAGCCGACCCGGGAGGGGGCTATAGCCAGGACTGCAACTTAAACGGCATCCCCGATGAGTGCGAGCCCGACGAAGACTGCAACACCAACGGGATCCAGGACATCTGCGACATCGGGGCCGGCACCAGCCTCGATTGCAACGCCAACTGGGTCCCCGACGAGTGCGAACTGGCCGACAACGACTGCAACAGCAACGCCGTCCCCGATGACTGCGAACTTCCCGGCAACGACTGTAACAGCAACAGCCTGCTCGACGCATGCGAGTTGGCCGGCAACGACTGCAACGGCAATGAAACGCTCGATGAGTGCGACCTGGCTGGCGGAACCAGCAACGATTGCAACGACAACCTACTCCCCGACGAATGCGAGCCGGACTGCAACACCAACGGCGTCCCGGACGACTGTGACATCGACGCGGGCACCAGCGAAGACCTGGACGACAACGGTGTGCCCGACGAGTGCGATTGGGACTGCAACTCCAACGGGATCATCGACGGTTGTGACGTGACCTGTGCCGGCGGTTGTGCGGGCATCGCCGGGTGCGGCACCAGTGTGGATTGCCAGCCTAACGCCGTCCCCGATGAGTGCGAACCGGATTGCAACACCAACGGCATCCCCGACGATTGCGACATCGCCGCCGGGACCAGCATCGACTGCAATTCGAACGGGGTGCCCGACCTGTGCGATCTGGGCGGCGGCACCAGCTTCGACTGCAACTCAAACGCCGTGCCGGACGAATGCGACATCGCCGGCGGGACCAGCCCGGACCTCGACGAAGACGGTATCCCCGATGAGTGCGAGGTGGTCATTTTCGTCGATGCCGATGCCTTGGGGGCAAACGACGGCACGAGTTGGGCCGACGCTTTCGCCGACTTGCAGGACGCCATCAGCCAAGTCGCCACCAACGGAATGCCCACCCAGATTTGGATCGCAGCCGGAACCTATACGCCGGCTGATCCGGGCGGTGACCGCACCGCGACCTTCCAACTGCTCGACGGGGTGGGGCTGTTCGGGGGGTTTGCAGGTGGCGAGACCAGCTTCGCCCAACGTGACCCGGACGTCAACGAAACCATACTGAGCGGCGACCTGAACGGCGACGATCACACCGGCGGCGACTGCACCGAGAACAGTTACCACGTGGTCACCGGAAGCGATACGGACACCACCGCGGTGTTGGACGGAGTGACCGTTTCCGCCGGCAATGCCGACGGTAGCCCCCCGTTCAATCGCGGTGCGGCGTTATATGTGCAAGAGGGTCACCCAGCAGTCAGGGATTGCCGTTTCATCGACAACCAAGCCACCTTCGCGGCGGTATATTTCACCGAAAGCAGCCCGACGCTGGCAGGCTGCACTTTTGCCTGGAATGCGGGATATTCCGGCGGTGGTGGTGGCGGCTTGTATAGTGACCTCCACTCTCATCCGGTTTTGACGGAGTGCACTTTCCACGCAAACACCGCGGACGTCGGCGGTGGGATGTTCAGCAGTGCCTTTGCCACGCCGGTATTGGTGAATTGCCTGTTCGTCGGCAATTGGGCGGGCAGCGACGGCGGTGGGATGTATATCGCCAACAGTGCCCCCACATTGACCAACTGCACCTTCAGTGACAACGTGGCTGACCGCGACTGCGGCGGGATATACGTGACGGTCAACAGCGACACTGTGGTGCAAAACTGCATCCTGTGGGGCAACCGCGACGGCGCGGGGACGGGGTCGTCAGCCCAACTCTACGTGGTCAGCGGCAGTGCGGAGGTGAGCCATAGCTGTGTGCAAGGCGGCTGGTCTGGGGCGGGTGGAACCGGAAACATCGAAACCGACCCCGGATTCGTGCGAGACCCCAGCGACGGTGGTGACGGCTGGGGCACCGGTGATAATGACGACTTCGGGGACCTGCGGTTGAAATACGACTCGCCCTGTATCGACGCGGGCGACAACGAAGCAGACACCGACCACGATACCGCCGACGTGCAATACCTGCCGGATGCCTACCTGGACGGGAAGGCCCGTTTCATCGACGACCCGTTCACCGTGGACACCGGGAACGGCGCACCGCCCATCGTGGACATGGGGGTTTATGAGTTTCGGGTCGATTGCAACAGTAACGGTGTCGCGGACCATACCGACATCGCCGCCGGCACCAGCAACGACTGCAACAATAACAGCATCCCGGACGAGTGCGACCTCGCTGCCGGAACAGCGGATGATTGCGACCTGAACGAAATCCCGGATTCCTGTGAAGCGGATTCCGATGACGACGGGCTCATCGATGCCTGCGACGGCTGCCCGCATGATCCGGATAAGATTGACCCTGGAGTATGCGGTTGTGGAGTGCCCGACGAGGCGGTTGACGGTGACGATGACGGTGTGTGGGACTGCATCGACGACTGCCCCACAACGCCCGAAGACGAAAGCGTGAATTCAAACGGATGTGTGCCCCTTGGTGCCTGCTGTTTCGTTAACGAAGTTTGCTTCAAAAAACTGAGCATAGCCAGTTGCGTCATCAACAATGGTGTTTTTCAAGGCTTTGAGTCCATATGCGAGGATGGGTGCACCTTCGGCGAGGACGGCGACTTCGACGCTGACGGCGACGTGGACCAGACCGACTATGTGTGGTTTGAGGGTTGTCTGAGTGGGCCTGCCCAAGCGGATGGATACTCACCTCCCTTTGGTCCATGTTTGGCGGTCTTCGACTTCGATGCGGACGGTGACGTGGATTTGCTCGACTTCGCCGAGTTCGCGGTGGTGTTCAACTAAGTCGTAGGGCTAGGAAGTCCAAAGTCCCTGGTCCAAAGTCCAAAGTCAGGGATTGGCGGGACTTTGGACCTTGGACCAGGGACTTTGGACTTATTAGCGGTGTGGCGGGTGGAACCCGCCCTACATTCCGCGGCGTGAATAATCCGGGCGAGGGGTTTGTCGATAGTGCGCAGGTTGCTTAACATCGGGTTGATGAAACGCAACCTGTTGTTCCGCATCGCCTACGACGGCACCAACTTCCACGGTTGGCAGACCCAGCCCGGTCTGGCCACCGTCCAGGGTGTGCTGGAGGAGACCACCCGGCGCATTCTGAGACATCCGCTCGAAGTGCGCGGGAGCGGGCGGACCGATGCCAGAGTGCATGCCGCCGGGCAGGTGGCTAACGTGCTCACCACCACTTCGATCCCCGCCTACAATGTGATGCGAGCCATCGGTTCACGCCTGCCGGTCGAGATCAGCCTCCACGAGGTCATCGACGTTTCCCTGCGGCTCGATGCCTGCACCTGTGCTCAGAGCAAGCTGTATCGCTACAGCATTTTCAATCGGTCAACCAGGCCGGTGGGGCGATTGCGTCAGCGTTATTGCTACCACTTCTGGCACGATTTGGATATCTCGCGGATGCGTGAGGCTGCCCGGCACTTCGTGGGCGAGATGGACTTCAGCGCCATGGCTTCGGCGGGTTGTGTGCGGGAGACGATGGTCCGCACCGTGCTGCGTTGTGAGATAACGCGGCATTACGACGAAATCACTATTGACGTGGAGGGCAAGGGCTTTTTGTACAATCAGGTCCGCAACATGGTCGGCACGCTGATCGAGGTGGGGCGCGGGCGATGGGAACCCCAGCGTGTCAAAGAAATTCTTGAAAGCTGCGATCGCCAGGAAGCAGGGCCTACCGCCCCGGCACACGGATTATGCCTTCAATGGGTGCGTTATCCGCCCGAGTTGCTGGTGCCGGACAACAGCTAGGAAGTCCAAAGTCCCTGGTCCAAAGTCCAAAGTCAGGGATTGGCGGGACCTTGGACCTTGGACCAGGGACTTTGGACTTATTAGCGGCGTGGCGGGTGGAACCCGCCCTACATCTGCTGCGTGAGGAAAAACCTCGTGGAGTCTGACTCCAGGCTGACAATGCGATGAAGATTTGTCACATCATCACGCGGCTGATTGTCGGCGGGGCTCAGGAGAACACGCTGCTTACCTGCGAGGGGTTGGCAGCAAGAGGGCACCAGGTGACCCTCATCTCCGGGCCTGAGACCGGCCCGGAGGGTTCCCTGTGGGAGCGGGCCGATGACGGGGGATACGAGCTTGTCACAGTGGATTCGTTGCGGCGAAACGTGCGACCGGTTGCCGAACTGCGCTGTTTGGTTGCCCTACGCCGACTCCTGCGAGACTCCCGATTCGACGTGGTGCATACCCATAGCAGCAAAGCCGGCATCCTGGGGCGCTATGCCGCCGCCGCAGCCCAGGTGCCGATTGTCGTGCACACTATCCACGGGATGAGCTTCAACCGCACGCAATCAGCCTCGCTGCACCGGCTCTATCGCATGTTGGAACGTCGGGCGGCGCGGAAGACACACGCCATTATCGCCGTGGCAGACGCTATGATCGAGCAGTCGGTTCGAGCCGGCATCGCCCCGGCGGAGAAGTTCACGACCATACGCTCGGGGATCGAGACCAGCCGTTTTGCCCCGGACCCGCAGGTTCGAGCACAGGTGCGGGCTGATTGGAAAGTCCGCGACGACGACGTCGTGATCGGCACCATCGCCCGGTTGTTCTCGAACAAGGGATATGAGGACCTTCTGGAAGCCTTGCCGCGGGTGGCCCGGCGATGCCCGAACGCCCGCTTGGTTTGGGTGGGCGACGGAGCCAACCGCCAGGAATACGTGCGGCAGGTCGAGCAGCTTGGGCTTGGCAACCGTCTGCATCTGACCGGGCTGGTCAGACCTGAGGACGTGCCCCGCTTGCTGAACGGCTTTGACGTTCTGGTTCATGCCTCGCGTTGGGAGGGGCTTCCGCGGGCGGTGGTTCAAGCTTTGCTGATGGAGGTCCCGGTGGTCAGCTACGACAACGATGGGGCACCGGAGGTGGTTATACAGGACTGCACGGGCGAGTTGGTGCCTTTCGGTGATGTGAGGCGTCTGGCTGACGGAATCATCCGTCTGGCGGTGTCATCCGTGCGGCGTCGCCGCCTAGGCCAGGAGGGGCGCCGGCGGTGTCTGAAGGAATTCGACCATCATCGCATGGTCGAACGAATCGAGTCGATCTACCACCGCCTGCATTCGAGCGATGGTTAAGGTGCTCTTTCAGCAAGCGTCAAAGACCCACCCCCGTCGCCATCGATGAAATCTCGATCAGAGAAGGTCCCCGCTATCTGACGGTGGCCCTCGATCTGCAAAACGGGGCGGTGGTGTTCGTTGGCGACGGGAAGGGGGCCGATGCCCTCGTGCCCTTCTGGAGACATGTGCGCGCGGGTGCCAAGTGCGTTGCGGTTGGGTGGCCATGTGCACGCTGTGCGAAAGCATGCGGCGCTGAACATGGTCAAGGACCACCTCGAAAGGTCGTCGGACAAATCGTAACGTTGCCGAGGGTGGCCCTTGACCATGCCACCCGCCACGACGGAACGCTCGATGTGAATACCCCGGTAGCGACCCCCGGCGGATGGTGAATTCCCGTACACCCCCCTTGACAGGCCCATGGCAAAACGATTAGGATGAACTACGGAACGCGGGGGAGAATGCCATATCGGAGTCCCGGCGCCTTTTTCGAGAGAGGAAAAGCCGAAGCCGAGAGGAATTCGTACGGAGTGGTAGCTGTATCGTCATGCAGTGAAGGATGTTCGGAGCAATTCCAGGTCGTGTTAACATAGGTGCCTCATTTCGGAAGCTCTACGGGAATCCGAGGGTGGAAGAAGGGGTATGCAATTTTCGCGGATAACCAATTTTATAGGACTCATGTTCTTGACTAAGGGGAGTTGCTATGAGCACTTTCAACAAAACAAGGTATGCAAATGTGATGGGTATTGTTCTGGGTATTGTTCTGGGGAGCGTTTCATTCGCCTTCGCCGACGCGCTGGACATTGCGGGTAACACAAGCCAGGGCGCTGCAACGACCACACCGTGCCCGATAAGTGTGACCTTAGCGGCGGAACCAGCGGAAGATAGCAACAACAACCGCCCTGGCGAACGCAGCACCGGGTCTCTGGCTACGTGGGGTAATAACTGGGCAGGCCAAGCTAACCCGCCCTTCGGGGACGACTATACGACCATTGCCGCTGGTGCTTCCCATGGTCTGGCCATCAAGACCGACGGGTCGCTGGTGGCGTGGGGTTCCAGCACCAGCGGTCAGTGCAGCGTGCCGGCAGGGAACGACTTTGTGGCCATCGCCGGTGGCCAGTATCACAGTCTGGCGCTCAAGTCCGACGGGTCACTGGTGGCGTGGGGCAACAACCATGACGGCCAGTGCGACGTTCCGGAGGGCAACGACTTTGAGGCTATTGCCGCCGGTGGGGGGCACAGTTATGCCCTCAAAACCGACGGGTCGATCGTGGCGTGGGGGTCCGACTTGGGTGGCGCGTGTAATGTGCCTGAGGGCAACGACTTTGCGATCATTACTTCGGGGCGCAATCATGGGCTGGCCATCAGGACCGACGGGACAATGGTGGGATGGGGCGCCAACTCGTCAGGCCAGGCCGACGTGCCCCCAGGAGACTACTATGCGGCTATTGCCGCCGGGGCCAGTCACAGTGTTACCCTCAGAACGTTTGGTTCTCTGGATGCGTGGGGCTGGGACTACTATGGTCTACTCGACGTTCCGGCGGGCACCGACTTTGTGGCCATTGCCGCAAGCGGCTATTACTGTGTGGCGTTGCGGTCGAACGGTTCGCTCGTTGCGTGGGGCGATAACTCCTACGAACAGTGCGACATACCGTCTGGCAACAGCTTTTTGGACGTGGCTGCCGGCGGCGAGTTCGGCGTAGCTCTGTCGACCCAATCCAACCCGGGCGGTGGTGACGACGACGCATTGTACGCGGTCGAGCGGATGGGGGGGGAGGGTTCTCCGGGTTTGTTCAAAGTTGATCCCTCGAACGGATCGCTGACTCTGGTAGGCAACCTGGAAGGGATTGAAAAGTGCTTGGGGCTCAGCGCCCATCCACTCACCGGGGAGTTCTACGCAATCGTGGTGGAGGTAGGTTTCAGGAGTGGGCGTTCATTGGCCATCATCGACCGCACGACGGCGGGGGTGACCATCGTTGGCCCATTGACCCGGTTCCTATGTGACCTCGCGTTTAGAGATGACGGCGTTCTGTACGGCATTTGTGGGAACGACGTGGGGGAGCAAGATCCCGGCTGGGTCGTGATCGTCAATACGAGCGATGCTTCAATCCCAATCTCAGGCCAATGCCAAGGCAGCCAAGGTGAGAACCACTCAATTGTGTTCCGACCGGGAACACACGATCTCTATCACACATTCTGCCCCACGGGTGGAGGTGAACGAGACGGATGTCAATTGGAACTGATCCTCGTGGACTACGGTGAGTCGAGTGTGATCAATCCCAATATGAACTACGCCTACCAGGGTCTTGTATATGATACCGCCTGGAATCGGCTTTTGGGTTGCGTGGAGGGTGGGGACTTCATCGCCATCGACAGCTCCTCCGGTGCGGAGAGCTACCTCGGAAACAACGGGACGACCTTGGAGGGTATGGCCTTTGCGGTTAAGCAGACGGGTGTTCTATACGCGGTTGAGCAGATGGGGGATGGGGAAGGCGGGACGAGTTTGTACAAAGTCGATCCCTCGAACGGGTTGCTGACCCTGGTGGGCAACCTGAATGGCGTTTCCGGCTGTTTTGGATTCAGCATCCATCCGCTTACTGGGGAATTCTACGTAATTGTAGAGGAAGGAGGTTTTAGAGAGGGGCGTTCGTTGGCTACCGTGAACCTCACCACGGTTGAGGTGACCATCGTTGGCCCGTTGAGCAAGAACCTCTCCGACATCGCGTTCAAAAACGACGGTACGCTGTACGGGGTTTGCGGGTACGGTGAGGGTGGGGAAATACCCGGTGAGATCGTGATAGTTGATACGAGCGATGCGTCAATCTCAGGCACCGAAATCCAAGGCAGCCAAGGTAACGGCCAATCAATTGCGTTCCGACCGGGAACAAGCCAACTCTATCACACGTCCTGCGGGGGTGGACTACGAGAGGGATACCAATTCGAACTAATCGACGTGGACTCCGGTGAGGTGACGTTGATCAGTTCTAATCTGAACGGCGAGTACCAAGCTCTTACATATGACACTTCCGGGGATCGGCTTCTGGGTTCTTCGTGGGGGTATTTCATAGCCATCGACTGCACCTCCGGCTCGGAGACCGTGCTCGGAGACAGCGAAACGACTTTGGGGGGGATGGCCTTCACTGCCGAGGCCGAGCAACAGGAGGGCGGCACTCTGTACGCCGTGGGAGAAGGCGAAGGGGAGGGCGGCGAGGCCCTGTACATCGTCGATCCCGCGGACGCATCACTAACCCTGATCGGCGAAATGGGTTCGTTTGTTTATTCCGCCGAGGGACTGGCCATCCACCCCACCAGCGGGGATATGTACGCCGTTGTCCAGGCGATCATGGTGATGAGAGACGCGGAGGAGGAATACAGGAACGGGTACAGTTATGCCCTGACGACCGTGAACCAAGCCACGGGAGAGGCAACCCTCGTTGATTATCTGAGCACGGGCGAGGGGAACGAGGTCATCTCCGATATCGCTTTCCGCAGCAACGGAGTGCTTTATGGGGTCGTCGGTCTCGGTGGTTCTCAGTCGGGCCAGATCGTGACCGTGGATACGACCACGGCGATCGCCACATCAACGAGCATCTCCGCCGGTTATGGCGAGGGCCAGTCGATTGCCTTCCATCCGACAACGGGCCTGCTTTATCACACGTCTTCCATCGGTGAGAGGGCCGGCTTTTTGAATGAGATTAACGTGGATACGGGCGTGGTGACGAACATCAGCTCATCGCTGAGCAATGTGTATGATTGCCTGGCATTTGATCCCTCTGGTGATCCGCTCCTGGGGTACTCGAGATACTCGCTTGGCGATCTCTACTCCATCGATCCCGGCACCGCACAGGAAACGTACATCGGTCTCAGCGACAGGCAACTAAGGGGGATGGTGTTCACGGCAGCAGGTGACAGTGATTGCAACGACAACGGCGTGCCTGACGAGTGCGACATCGCCGGTGGGACCAGCGAGGACTGCAACTCCAACAGTGTGCCCGACGAGTGTGACATCGCCGGTGGGACCAGCGAGGACTGCAACACCAACGGCGTTCCGGACGAGTGTGACATCGCCGGGGGCACCAGTACCGATTGCCAGCCCAACAGCATCCCCGACGAGTGCGACATCGGTAGCGGAGTGGGCACTATCACGATCGCTATCTTCACAGATGAGTACCCGGACGAAACCACTTGGGAGCTGGTTGAGCAAGGCGGCGGTGTGGTGGCCTCAGGCGGGCCTTATGCTACCGAACTCACCTTATACACGCACGATATTACGGTGAACTACGCCAGTTGCTTTGACTTTACCATTTATGATGAGTGTGATGACGGGATTTGCTGCGACTACGGCGAAGGTTACTATGAAGTTTACGGCAACGGAACTCTGGTCGGATCAGGCGGCGAGTTTGCTGCATCGGAGACCGTGGCGAATATAGGCGGTTGCGGCAGCGGCGGTGGCAGCAGCGACTGCAACTCCAACGGCATCCCGGACGAGTGCGACATCTCCGGTGGGACCAGCGAGGACTGCAACACCAACGGCGTGCCTGACGAGTGCGACATCGCCGGTGGGACCAGCGGGGACTGCAACACCAACAGCGTTCCGGACGAGTGTGACATCTCCGGTACGACCAGCACCGACTGCCAGCCTAACGGCATCCCCGACGAGTGCGAGTTGGCTGCCACGCCCCCGCTGCTCTATGCCGTGGGAGAAGGCGATGAGATGGGCAGCGAGTCCCTGTACATCGTCGATCCCGCGGACGCATCACTAACCCTGATCGGCGAAATGGGTTCGTTTGTCTATTCCGCCGAGGGACTGGCCATCCACCCCACCAGCGGGGATATGTACGCGGTGGTCAAGGCGTTCGTACCTATGAAAGACGCGGAGGAAGGGGAACATGGGGACAGGTTCTATCTTTATGCCCTGACGACCGTGAACCAGACCACGGGAGAGGCAACCCTCATCAATCATCTGTCCGACGGCCTAATGAGCGTAATAGTGTCCGACATCGCTTTCCGCAGCAACGGAGTGCTTTATGGGGTCGTCGTCGGTAGTGGTTTTCCGCTGGGCCAGATCGTGACCGTGGATACGACCACGGCGATCGCCACACCAACGGGCATCTCCGCCGGTGATGCCGGCGAGGACCAGTCGATTGCCTTCCACCCGACAACGGGGCTGCTTTATCACACGTCTTCCATCAGTGAGAGGGCCGGCTTTTTGAAAGTGATTGACGTGGATACGGGCGTGGTGACGGACATCAGCTCATCGCTGAGCAATGCGTATGATTGCCTGGCATTCGATCCCTCTGGTGATCCGTTCCTGGGATACTCGAGATATGCGCCTGGCCAACTTTACTCCATCGATCCCGGCACCGCACAGGAAACGTACATCGGTCTCAGCAACAGGCATCTAAGGGGGATGGCGTTCACGGCAACAGATGACCGTGATTGCAACGACAACGGCGTGCCTGACGAGTGTGAACTGGATACAGATGGCGATGGGCTTATCGATGCATGCGATGGGTGTCCCGCTGACCCGAACAAGATCGATCCGGGTATCTGCGGTTGTGGAACGCCAGACACCGACACCGATAGCGATGGCACACCCGACTGCAACGACAACTGCCCGGAGGATCCGAACAAGACCGATCCGGGTATCTGCGGTTGCGGAACGCCCGACACCGACACCGATAGCGACGGCACCCCCGACTGCAACGACAACTGCCCGGAGGATCCGAATAAGACTGATCCGGGTATCTGCGGTTGCGGAACGCCAGACACCGACACCGATGGCGACGGCATACCCGACTGCAACGACAACTGCCCGGACCATCCAAACACAGATCAGGCGGACTGTGACAACGACGGGGTTGGTGATCTCTGTGCGTTGGCATCCGGGGCCAGTCAGGACTGCAATGCGAACGGCGTGCCCGACGAGTGCGACATCGCCGGTGTCACCAGCGAGGATTGCCAACCCGACGATATTCCGGACGAATGCCAGTTGGTCCGCAACGACTGCAACTGGAATTCCGTCCCCGACGAGTGCGACATCGCCGACGGGCACAGCGAAGATGCCGACGGCAACGGTGTTCCTGACGAATGCGAGGTGTCGCCGATCGGCGCGATCGTCGGGTGGGGCTGCAACTATTGGGGCCAGGACACTCCGCCGATCGGGTGCGACGTTGTCGCCATTGAGGCGGGGGCCTATCACGGTCTGGCCCTTAAGGTGGACGGCTCGCTCATCGCGTGGGGGGAGAATGCCTATGTCCAGAACGTTGTGCCTGCCGGGAACGACTTCACGAGTATTGCCGCGGGCGGCTGGCACAATCTTGCGATCAAGGCCAACGGCTCGCTTGTCGGGTGGGGCTACAACGGCGATGGTCAGGCCACCGACGTGCCCTCCGGCAACGATTTTGTCGCCATTGCCGCGGGTAACTATCACAGCCTGGCCATCAGGGCTGACGGGTCGATCGCCGGGTGGGGCTGTAACCTAAATGGCCAGCTCGACCTGCCGGCCGGTAACGACTTTGTGGCCATTGCCGCGGGCGGTTTTCACAGTGTGGCCCTTGAGGACGACGGCTCGCTGGTCGCGTGGGGTTCGAATCACTGGGGTCAGGCCGACCCGCCCGCCGGCAGCTACTTTGTGGCCATCGCCGGCGGCGAGTATCACAGTCTGGCGCTTAAGTACGACGGCTCGCTGGTCGCGTGGGGCGTAAACAACTACGGTCAGTGTGACGTGCCCGCCGGCAACAATTTTGTGGCCATTGCCGCAGGCGAGTATTACAGTTTGGCCATCAAGTACGACGGCTCACTCATCGCGTGGGGCCAAAACCACGACGGCGAATGTATCGTGCCCGCCGGCAACGAGTTTGTGGCCATCTCCGCGGGCCAGTGTCACGGCCTGGCTCTGACGCGCGATGTTGATAACGACGGAATCCTCAACGCCGATGACAACTGCCCATACGTGGTCAACGTCGGCCAGGAAGACGGCGACTCCGACAATGTGGGCGACGCATGCGACAACTGCCCGAGCCACATGAACCCGGCGCAGGCGGATTGTGACTACGACGGGATCGGTGACGTCTGCGCGATTGCCCAGGGGTCCAGCGACTGCCAGCCGAACGGCATACCCGACGAGTGCGAGCTTGGTGCGGTAGGTGACATAGCCGCCAGTGAAGTCCAGGATGACTGCACGGAAGCGCAGCTCGTCTGCCCGGGGATCACCTACACTGGGACCACCGTCGGTTCGACCTACGATGGGGTATCCAGTTGTGCCTTGTGGAGCACCGTCCCCGACATGTGGTACAGATACATACCGGGCGAAGACGGCAGCCTTACCGTTTCGCTGTGCGAATCGTCGTATGACACTCTACTTTCGGTCCATGGCGGTTGTCCGGGGATCATGACGAACGAACTGGTTTGCAACGACGATTTCTGTGGCGATTATGGTCGTCAGTCGCAAGTGACCTTGAGTGTTGCCGCGGGGATCGAATACTGGATCAGAATTGCGAGCTACGACGACCGCGCCGGCAATTTCACCATGCTGCTGACCGGCCCCGATTGTTACAACAACGATTACAACGACGACGGTGTTCCCGACGAGTGCGAATCGGCGTTGGGCGAACTGCTGCTCTCGACCGGTGTTGAACCCGAGGCGTTGTGCGTCGGCACCGGCGATCCGGTCACCGTGATCCTGGAGGTGGCCAACCTGGCCTATGCCATCAACGGCGTGCAGGCCTTGATCCACTATGACAGTGCCCGCCTGTCGCTGGTCAGCATCGCTCCGGCAAGCGGTTGGTGGTTGATCACTCCCGACGGCGGCAACCCCGATCCCGACGGCGACGGCGATCTCACCTGCGCCCTGTATCTGCCTGGCGGAGAGTTGTTTACCGATGGAACCGTGGCTACATTACAGTTTAACACCCTTACTGAAGGTGCTACAGAGGTTGTATTCCGGGACGACAGCGATCCGTTCTACACCAAGTTGACTTGCGCCGCCGACAGCTCGACGATTCTGCCGGATAAAGCAGACTCCGGTGTGATCAGCATCGACAACACCGTAGCCACCGCCGGCAGCAACAGCCCGGTCTGCGAGGGCGACACCATCGAACTGTACGGTGGCCCGGGCAGCGGCCCCCTGGGACCGTATACCTATGCCTGGACGGGGACTAACGGGTTCATCTCCACCGAGCAGAGCCCGACCATCAGTGACGCTACACTGGACATGAACGGCACCTACACGCTAACGGTGACCAATACGAATGGATGCGAGTTTGTTGCCCAGACCGAGGTTGAAGTCTACCTGTGCATGGTTGTCAACGTGGAGATCGAAGGCCTGATCGGTGATAATCCGGGTGGTTATGGCCCGCCGTCGAGTGATGGAAGCGCGATTGATCGTGAGGTGACTTTCGTGTTCACCGATTGCGACGGTGCCACCGGCACGCACATCATCCCGATCACCTTCACGGCTGACGTGGGCAACAACAAGGGTGTCGGGAGCGTGAGGTTTGAAGATTTGGATG
>JAGLWJ010000494.1 GCA_023133475.1 Phycisphaerae bacterium
TCCTTTTCGCAGGTGCCCATCGCGAGCAGAAAAAGCAGAAAAAGGGGTCAGGCTTACTTATTGACGCGTTATTGGGGTCGTGGTAGCGTGTTGACTTGTCCAGGCGTCTGCGAATCGACCGTGGCATCGGACCAGTATGCCTATCTCGCCAGGAAGGGCACTCCACATGACGATCCGCCGAAAGGTATCGCGACGTCGAACAATCGCACGGAAAACAGTACGAATCAGCGGGATGCTGCTGATTGCACTTTTGCTGGCCTTCGTAGCCTGCAACGCATGCCACAGTATCCGCGAGGCACCGATGAGTACGCACCTCCCACCGCCCCAACGTGATAGCGTAACGTATGTCGGCCACGCCACCGTCCTTCTGCGGTTGGGCGGGACCACTGTGATCACCGATCCTATATACAGTGAATACGTAGCGTTCTACCGGCGCTACGTGCACCCCGGTGTTCCTCTTGAGGAGCTTCCGGACTTGGATGTCATCCTCATTTCACACGGGCACTGGGACCACCTTGACAAATCGACCTTGAAGCTCCTCGACAAGGATATTGTCGTGATCGTGCCGGATGGTTTGCAGCGGAGCATTACTGGTCTGGGTTTCACAGACGTGCGCGGGCTCAAGGAATGGCAAACGACGACCGTCCACGAGACTACAGTAACCGCAGTTCCGGCCAGGCATTCGCGGGTCTCCTGCGGCTATCTGATCCATAATGGCAAGACAGTCTACTTCGCGGGGGACACCGGTCTGTTTGACGAAATGAAGAGGATAGGGGAGACACGGGCGATTGACCTGGCACTGCTCCCCATCGGGGGGTATCAGCCCCATATCTCGTTCGTTCCCGGTCTGACGGGGGCCATGCGCGGGCGGCACATGGCGCCAGCCGACGTTCCTGTAGCCATTGAGATGCTGGACTCCACGCTGGTTGTCCCGATCCATTGGGGCACCTTTGCGCTCACCGGAGAGCCGATTGATGAGCCTCCCGAGCAGATGAGGCAGGTTATCAAACAGCAGGGCCTGGAAGACAAGGTCAGAATCCTTCTCCAGGGCGAGAGCATCGGTTTCTGAAGCGCGTATCCAGCCCAAAAGGAGCCCAAAAGGGGGTCAGGCTTACTTATTGACGCGTTATTGGGGTCGTGGTAGCGTGTTGACTTGTCCAGGCGTCTGCAAATCGACCGTGGCGGGATCGTGTATCACATACTCAACCGGCGTGTTGGCCGATTGTCGCTGTTTGAAAAGAAAGTAAGCCTGACCCCCTTAACCCGCGTTCGGTCGTTGCGTTAGGGGGCGTCGGCGTCAAAGTGATCCGTCGCTACCGGGATCACGATCCAGACGGATGCGCCGCCGGTGTCCAGGTTGCACGCCCCGATGCGACCGCCGTGCGCTTCGGCCACGCGGCGGGTCACGGTGAGCCCCAGACCGGCCGAGTCACCCCGGCCCCGGTCTCTGCCCAGGTCGCACAACACGACATCCCCGTCTTGCTCCGGGAACCCGTTGCCGTCATCACGAACCTCAAAGCGGACTCCATCACCGTGAGCACAGGCCCGCACCTCGACGCGCTGCGCGGCATGTTGGATGGCGTTTCGCAGCAGGTTCTGCAACGCCCGCATGAGTCGCCGACCATCGGCGATGAGGATGGGCAGCGAGCGGGTCAGAGACGCTTCGAGCGTGATGCCGAGCTGTGCCGCCATCGGCTCCAGTTCCATTATCGCTTGTCGGGCCAACTCGCCGGGGGGGACTTCTTCAAGATCCAGGGGGTCGGAGGCCTCGAGACGAGCGATCTCGAAGAGGTCATCGGCGAGGGTTTGGACCCGGTCGGCATCCGCCCGAGCAACCGCCAGGAAACGGTGCATCTCGCGCTTCAATGACTCGCCGTCAGCGCTTTCGAGGACGAGCTCCGTGCGATCCAGGCACGCGAGCAAGGCCGTAAGCGGCGTGCGCAGATCATGCGATACCTGGGCGATCCACTCGCACCGGGCAGCGTCCTGCTTCTCCAGGTCGTTGACCAGCTCGGCGGCCCGCGACCGCATCGCGTTCATGGACCGGGCCAGCAAGGCGATCTCGTCATTCCCCCGTTCATCGAAAGGCCCGGGCAAACCGGCATGGTCTCCGCCTGGTGCTCGGGCAACGGCGGCCAGCCGTCTCATCCGACGCGTGACCAGCAGTGACAGCACGACCCCCAGAAACAGCGCGATGGCCAGAGCGATAGCGATCGTCACGGTCGAAGCGATGCGCTTGGTGCGCTCGACGAGCGCGTCGAATTCCGGCTCACTCATCACCAGCAGTTCATCCGCACTGTCGGCTCCATGCTCGTCGACTTGCACGGCAGAATCCGATTCCGCCACACCTGCGGCCCCAGGCACCGCCCCGTCGAACATGAGCAGCGCAAACGTCCCAGCCACACCATCATCACGGGCAACAGGAACGTACACCACGTGCCCCGTGCACTTGTCGTCACCGGGCACCTCAATGTCGCTGTGCGATTTCGTGCCGAAGGGCCATTCCTGCCCCGCAGACCACGGCAGAAACGGGGTCGCCGCAACAACGCGCTGCTCGGCATCGAGCCATACGAATGCCGTTTCCTGCGCACCCAGCACCTCCGACACCAGGCGGACCGTCTCCGCGGACGGCAGCCAACGACCTGAATCGTCACGCTTCCCGTGCGCCAGAACCACGTCGGCCAAGTGGGCGGCGTACGCTTCTTCTTCGCGCCGCATCTCCTCGCGTTCTTCCTCGTCGGGCGTCAGGAAGACGTACTCGTCGGGTCCCGGCCCGCCGAGGTGCTCGAGCACCACGTCTTCGAGTGCGGGGCCGACATAACTGAACACCACCATCATGACGGCCAGAAAAATGGCCAGGCGAAAGCTGATCCGCTGGGGGAAGCGCACCTTTCCGGCGTCGGAACTGTCATGCGAAGGCGTGTCCGTCACGTTATGTCCCTCGTTCGGTAACCTACGCCCCAGACCGTCTCAATGTGCTGCGGGTTACTCGGGTCGTCCTCGATTTTGGATCGCAGCCTGCGGACGTGCAAATCCACCGTGCGAACCGTCCCTTCGTAGGACGCCCCCCAAACCCGATCCAGAAGCTGCTCGCGGGTCCACACGCGACCCGGGTGCCGCAGGAAGAACAACAACAGTTCGAACTCCCTCGGGGTCAGGTCGAACACGTCGTCACCCAGCCCAGCCGCACGCGACTCCGGGTCGGCCCAGACACTTCCCAGTTGTACGCGCCCCGGCCCGACCGAGCGCCCGGCGCGCCGCATGACGGCATGGATGCGGGCGACGAGCTCGGGAAGGTGAAACGGCTTGACCACGTAATCGTCAGCACCGACGTGCAGCCCGCGGACGCGTTGCTCCGGGGCGTCCCGGGCGGTCAGAATGATGATGGGGACGCTTCGCCCGCTGGAGCGGAGTTCGCGACACAGGTCCATGCCGTCGCCATCCGGCAGGCCCAGGTCCAGAAGGATCAGGTCGTACTCGCGCCGGGCGGCCCACTGGCCCTGTCGGTATGAAGCGCTCACATCGACGGAGAAGCCCGAAGCACGTCCAGTAGCTCCACGCGGATACGCTCGTCGTCCTCGATCAACAGTATCTGCGGTGCGACCTCAAGCATGATCTGCTACTCACAACAGCCCAACAACTCGCATTCCTCGTGACACCTCTCAATTCTCTTCTCTTAAGCCTCACCGTACAACGTATTTTCTCCGGGCAAAGGAAACTTTTTTGCCTCTCGAAACATCTTGGACACACTCCCGCAACATCTTTCTGGCAGAATCAGTTTCGGCTTCGTCGGCAGGACGCCGGCGAGTGGGATACCGCACAAGTGGACTTGTGCACACACACACGACCCGAAACCGGGTCGCAACCAGAAGGAGATGCAACGTGAAGATGAACTTGGTGCGTATTGGATTTCCACTGGAAGACGTGAGGGGAATGCTCTCAGCGTTCCAGTGGAGGTGCTCACTGGTGAGGGTTGCTCTGTTTGCAGTTTGCTTTGGTCTCTTGGCCTGGCCCTCGTCACTGCAAGCGCAGGGCCACGCGGACGCCACGGTTATCAGCGTCAACCAGGAGGGGCCGGAGCGCATTGTCATCGACTACGACATCGACAGCTTCAGGCAAACACCGGTCAACATCGACGGCTGCGAGTATACCCAACTCAAGCTGGGGAAGGAAAGCGTCATGAAGGAGGTCGTCGGAGCCCCCGAATTGCCGCAGGTCTGCCGCAGCGTTATCATCCCAAACGACGCCCGGATGGCGGTGAACGTCATCGCTTCAAAGCACTATGACATTCCTGACATACTGGTGACACCCTCCAAGGGGTACATCTCCCGGAAAAACAATCCTGCCGACGTGCCTTATACCTTCGGCGATGCCTACAAGATCGACGCTTTCTATCCCGGGGAGGTGGCCAGCCTGGGCAAACCGTACATCCTCCGTGACTTCCGTGGAGTGGTCCTCACCCTCTGCCCCTTCCAGTACAACCCGGTTACTGAGACGTTGCGCGTCTACACGAACGTGACCGTGGAAGTAGTCGAGACGCAAGCCGGCGGGGTCAACGTGAAGAGCCGCCCTTTCCGGCCTGACGATGTCAGCCTTGCTTACCACAAGATATACAAGAACCATTTTCTGAACTACAGAGCGGAATCCCGCTACACGCCGCTGGGCGAGACGGGTGACATGCTGATCATCTGCCACGACGCCTGGTTGCCCAACATTCAGCCGCTGGTGGATCACAAGAACAACAGCATGGGCATCAGCACCACGGTGGTGGGTGTCGCGACGATCGGCAACGACTCGGCCTCGATCAAGAACTACATCCAGAACGAATATGACACCGGCAACCTGGCGTTCGTTTTGCTGGTCGGTGATGCCGACGAGGTGGCCACCCCGACGGCCTCCGGCGGTTCTTCCGACCCGAGTTACTCCAAACTCGCCGGCAGCGACAACTACCCGGATATTATGGTGGGGCGCTTCTCCGCGCAGGATTCGGGCGACGTGGACACCCAAGTCGAACGGACCATCGAGTACGAGACCATGCCCGCAACCCAGCAGGACTGGTTCAAGAAAGGCACGGGGATCGGCTCCACCGAGGGTCCCGGCCATAACGGCGAGTACGACTACCAGCACATCAGGCACATCCGAACCGATCTTCTGGGTTATGGCTACACCGAGGTTGACGAGCTATATGATGGAAGTCAGGGTGGCCAGGACGCCTCGGGCAACCCAACCGCTTCGACGGTTGCGGCATGTCTGAACGCCGGGCGCGGCGTCATCAACTATTGCGGTCACGGCGACATCACCGAGTGGGTCACGAGCGGTTTCAGCAACAGTAACATCAATGCCTTGACCAACGACAACATGCTGCCCTTCATCTTCGACGTCGCCTGCGTGAACGGCCAGTTCGACGGCTACACCTGCTTCGCCGAGACCTGGCTGCGGGCCACCCACGGTTCGGAGCCCACCGGCGCGATCGGCATCTATGCCTCGTCGATCAACCAGGACTGGGACCCGCCGATGACAGCTCAGGACGAGTCCGTCGACCTGCTGGTGGGCGAGTCGTACTTCAGCCTTGGTGCCCTTTGCTATGCAGGCTCCTGCAAGATGATGGACCTGCACAGCACCTCCGGGGCCAACATGTTTAACACGTGGCATGTGTTCGGCGACCCATCTGTTCGCGTATACGGTTCGACGGCAGCGCCAACTTGCGACGACGGCATCCAGAACCAAGGTGAAGATCGCATCGACTGCGGCGGCCCCTGCTACCTCACACTCGGGCCGATCGATCTGACCGACGTGACCGATGTGATCCTCCGGTTCCGCCGATGGCTGAACAGCGATTCTCAGCCGTTCGTTTACGCCACGCTTGCGGTGTCCAACAACGGCTCGAACTGGACCACGCTCTGGTCAAACGGCGAGTACGAGATCACCGAGAATTCCTGGTCCGCCCAGGAGTACAATATCTCCGCCACGGCGGACGACCAGCCGGCTGTATATGTGCGCTGGGGCTACGAGGTTGACGATCCCTGGGCGTTCGCTTACTCCGGCTGGAACATCGACGACGTGGAGATCTGGGCGGTGGGCGGAGTGGAGCCCACTTGCTCCGACGGCATCTTGAACCAGGGCGAGGACAAGATCGACTGTGGCGGACCGTGTCCGGCATGCGAGTGCCTGGCGGACGGCGAATGTGCTGACGGGCTCTTCTGCACCGGCACGGAGACCTGTGATGCCTACGGCCACTGCCAGCCCGGCAGTTACGCATGCAGGTCCGTGTCGCAGTCCTGGTCGATGTCACCCAATGGGCGTTCCTCGGCGTCAACCGCCGTGCCCGCGGGCGTGTTGTTGCAGACGTCCAATGCATCGTCGACCCCGTCGCCATCCACGTCGCCCGCCCGCACCGACGCCGCGCCGGCGACCAGGGCAAAACCCGCCACCAAAGCCAACACCGCCATTATTCTTCGTGACCACATTTCATATCCTCCTGTGAAATCCATAGCCAACCGAACCATAATGTGACGTGGAAGCACCTTTGTCCTCACCTTTAAATATACCACGCTCGATAGAATCAAGCCAAGAGAAACCGCATTATCCCCCCACACAAAAAAAGTGAATATTCAGTAAACCCGTGTCCGTGTGGACACCCGACACCTTTCAGCACGGACAAGGACCGCCGCGAGCGTCCTCGGGCACTTCGTGGCGTGGCTCGGAAACGGGCCTTGTCCTGTAATGCTTCAGACGGAATTGGGCATGGGCGGCGTCTCCAATAATTGCGCGGAGCACGCTCTGCGCGATTTTGGGTTTTGCGCCGCACTACCATGGCTGGGCAGGGGACTGTAAAGAACGGTATCGGCGAGAATTGCGCAAAAAGCCGAAACGGGTAAGCGAGGGGATTCGAACCCCCGACCCCTTGGACCACAACCAAGTGCTCTAACCAACTGAGCTACGCCTACCACTACTCGCGCACGCCACTGACGCACACTAACCGTCCCCGCGAATCGCCCCGCTTCTCACCTCGACACTACGGGCCAACCCGTTCATCGGAGACTCGAATAAACCATTATATGCCCCCTTGGCCATCGACGCAACAGCATCCCGTACCGATTCCCGCCGAGCCACCGAGTACCCAGTATGACAGCGCTAGTCCCGTTTTCGGCGAGACAGTTTCGCGTCTCGACGGGTCGCG
>JAGLWJ010000495.1 GCA_023133475.1 Phycisphaerae bacterium
ATTTATGCCGGGTGAGAAGGCCAAATGAAGAATCCCCCCAGTTCCGCCCCGCTGCTGAAGGCGGCGGGGCGGAACTGGGGGGAGGGGAGCAAAGGCAACCGCTCCAATACCCGGCATAAATGCCGGGCCTAGCGCAAGCCGGGCGTCACGAAACTCTCTCGCCGAAAACGGCACTGGATTGCTCGTAACCCATTGTTTTTCGTCCCGGCGCCGGATCGGCGAACCACCTTTTCGACCTCGGGTTGTGGAGTTTGGGATCAAAGTAACGCTGTCATACTAGGCTAGCCCACATTGCGTAGGGCGGGTTTCACCCGCCGTTCAGTCCACAGTCGGTGGCATCCGCGTCCCCGCCGGTGGCAGATGACGGGTTGGAACAACACCGCGATAACGAATGGTAGGTTTTCAGCCTGCCCTACTCGCTCTCTTTGCCTTTTGTTGTATCCTGACGTTCTGGTGACTTGGGCGATTAGTTGTAGGGCGGGCTTTACCCGCCTTCTTTGCTTGAGCGATTAGGAACCCAGACAAGGTGGTTGCTTCCTAACGATGAAGGAGCCGACACCCAACACAAATGATCCGAAGGTTGTTGTGGCCGAGCATCTGGAAACTGCCTGCACCTCCTCCCCTCCGTGGCTGGAACGGCACTTCCGGACGCTGTTGGTGGGCATGACCCTGGCGGGTCTGGGGTTGCGGGTAGCGATCTTGCTGGAGTGCGTAGAGCAGAACCCTCTGACTTGGACCCCTATTCTCGACGCCGGGGTCTATTGGGAATGGGCCAATGAAGTCGCCGGGGGCAACCTGGTGGGCCGGACTCCGTTTCTCTCGGCTCCGCTGTATCCTTATCTGTTGGGTGGGATTCGGGCGTTGGGCGGCGGGTTTTTAGCAGTCTACGTAGTGCAGTTGGTTTTGCACCTGCTGACCGCCGGCTGGATCGGCTGGATCGGTCGCCGGCGGTTCGGAGCCGGGGTTGGTCTGCTGGCCTGTGGTATCTTTCTATCGCTAACCGAGCCGGTGTTTTTCAGCACCCGGCTCTTGCCCGGCACCGTTCAACTGTTCTTGATCTGCCTACTTTGGGCCCAACTGCTTCGTGTGCAATGCCGGCCATCGTATCTCGGCTGTGCGTTGGGGGGGGGGATCCTGGGGCTGAATTGTCTGGCCAATCCTGCAATGATGCTGTTGGTGGTGCTTCTGGGGGTTTGGGTGTCTTTGCAGGGGGTTCGGCTTCGGGAGCGGGTGGTTTATGGTGGTCTGTTTGTATTGGGGGCATCCCTGGTCATCTCGCCGGCTACGCTGCACAACCGGCTGGCGTGCGGTGAGTTCATTCCGATCACCGCCCACGGCGGCATTACGCTGCGCCATGGGAACTCGCCGGAGTCGGTCGGCACGTATACCACCGCCTCTCAGGTGAGCGCCTCGCGCGAGCGTATGCACAAAGATGCCCGCCGGGTCTACCGCGAGGCTACCGGCGAACAGCCGAGCTGGCACAAGGTTGACCGCCACTTCCGCGATCAGGCTGTTGACGAATGGCTGGCCCATCCGCGGTGGGCTTTGAAGCTGGCGTGCGTCAAGCTGCACTGGTTTCTGGCCGGGCGGAACTACGGGGACATCTACCATCCGCAGGCAGAGATCGCCCGTGGTTTGTCGAGTCGGCTGGTTCTGGCACCGTTGCCGACGGCGTGGCTTATGGGGCCGGCGCTGGTGGGTGTGGTGTTGTTGTTGCGACACCTGAAGCGTTACGCTCCGGAGCTGTTGCTGTTGGCGATGCCGTTGTTTGTGGTGGTGGTCTTCTGGTATTCGCCGCGTTACCGGTTCCCGGCGGTTCCCGTGCTGGTGGTGGTTGGGGCGTTGGCTGTTCAGCGCGGGTTGCGGCGAACAGGGCGGTGGTATCTGTCCGTCGCGGTTTTGGCGGCTTTGGTGACAAGCATCGGATCGGGAGCATTTAATAGAGCCATCGGTTTTGATAGTCTTGACTCGGCTCTGGGCAAGTTGGACCTTCAACTGGGTTTCGCTTATCGAGATCAAGGCGATCTGAATCAGGCGGTGAGTCATTATGCCGCCGGGTTGGAGCAGGACCCCGACAGCGCGGAAGCACATAACGGGCTGGGGGTGGTGCTGGCGGAGTCTGGCAGACTCGTGGAGGCGGTGGCATGCTACGCCGAGGCATTGCGGATCGATCCGGATTTTGCCGAGGCACACTATCACCTTGCCAATGCTCTGATGGCCCAGGGTAAAGTGGAGCAGGCCATCGCCCAATATGGCGAGGCGTTGCGGATCAACTCCGATTTCGCCGAAGCTCACGGTGCCCAGGCCAACGCTCTTGCGGGTCTTGGGAAGCACCACCAGGCTATTCCGCACTACAATGAGGCTTTGCGGCTTGAGCCTGTTTGGCCTGAGCTGCATCACAATCTCGGGCTGGTCTTGGCTGGGCAGGGTGAACTGCGGTCGGCTATTGGCCATCTTCGCCAAGCTTTGGAGCAGAAGCCCGATTATGCCTTGGCACACAACAACCTTGCCAATGCGTTGCTCGCTGTGGGGCAAGTGGACGAAGCGATTGAGCACTATCGTGAGGCGGTCCGTCTCGCACCGGGCTTAGCGTTGGTGCACAGGAATCTCGGGTGGGGGCTGGCACGGCAGGGACGGTTCACAGAAGCCGCCAAAGCCTTTCGCCAAGCGCTGAGCATCGAACCTCAAGACGCGAATACCCTGTGCGACTTGGGAACCATGCTGATGCGGCAAGGGAAGATTGAGCAAGCCATCTCCGCGTTCCGGGCGGCATTACGGATCGACCCCGCCCACAGCGGGGCGCATCAGCAGCTCGAGGCGGCGTTGGCAGTAGGGCGGGTTTCACCCGCCACACCATGCCGAGAAGGCGGGTGAAACCCGCCCTACACCCGAGAAGGCGGGTGGAACCCGCCCTACGCCCAAGAAGGCGGGTGAAATCCGCCCTCCTGTAGGAAATTGTCACTTGCCCGGGTAATGCGGCGGACAAATCCCGGCGGTTGGGTTAGACTCTCCCCCGCGATAACCAACGAAAGCGGGCACCGGTCCGCGGATCATGATTCTGACACGATGGAGATACACTATGTGGACCAAGAGACTGCTGTTGTTCGCACTGTTGAGCATCCCGGCATTTGTCGGCTGCACTCGCACCACCATGAAACATCAGACCGCGCTGATGGAGCGGGCTGTGCTGTTCAGCAATCCGGACAAAGCCGGGGTCAAAATCAGCCCGGACGGCACCAAACTCGCCTACCTTGCCCCGGTGGATGGGGTGCTGAATATCTGGTATGGGCCGCTGGCTGATCCGGGCATAGCCATGCCCGTCACGCATGATACCCACCGTGGCATTCGTGCGTACTTCTGGGCATACACCAACCACCATATCGTCTACGCGCAGGACAAGGATGGTGACGAGAACTGGCGGGTCTACTGCGTGGACCTCGAGACCGGCAAGACCAAAGACCTCACCCCTGCCGAAGGGGTCCGGGCTCAGATTCAGGAAGTCAGCCCGAAATTCCCCAATGAGATTCTTGTTGGGCTCAACGACCGCAACCCCCAACTCATCGATATCCACCGGGTGAACATCATCACCGGCGAAAAGACCCTGGTGCTCGAGAACGATGGGTTCGCCGGATTCCTGACCGACGATAATTTCGCGGTGCGGATGGCCATGCGCGTGACGCCCGATGGCGGCAGTGAACTGCTACGCCAGACCGACAACGGCTGGGAATCGTTCATCAAAATCAAGCAGAAGGACACCCTGACCACCAGCCCGATGGGTTTCGACAAGAGCGGCAAGACCCTCTATATGCGCGACAGCCGCGACCGCAACACCAGCGCCTTAAGTGCCGTCAACATCGAAACCGGCGAAAAGAAGATCATCGCCGAGGACCCCAAGTCGGACATCCGCATGGTGCTACGACATCCCACCGACAAGACCATTCAGGCGGTTGGCTCCAACTACCTCCGCCGCAACTGGCAGTTTTTCGACCTGAAGGTGGCAGCGGACTTTGACGTGCTTCGCACCGTTGCCGACGGCGATGTCAACGTGATAAGCCGCAGCCTCGACGACAAGCACTGGATCATCGCCTTCACCATGGACGATGGCCCAACCCGGTACTACCACTACGATCGGGGCGCCCGCAAGCCGTGTTTCCTGTTCACCAACCGCAAGAGCCTGAAAGGTCTGCCGCTGGCTACTATGCACCCGCTGATCATCAAGTCGCGTGACGGGCTGGATATGATCAGTTACCTGACCCTTCCGGTGGGCACTGATCCGGACGCCGATGCCAGGCCTTCGTCGCTGCTTCCCATGGTGCTGTTGGTTCACGGTGGCCCGTGGTATCGTGATTCGTGGGGTTATGACCCGCAGCACCAGTGGTTGGCCAATCGCGGCTACGCGGTGCTCAGTGTCAACTTCCGCGGTTCCACCGGGTTCGGCAAGGCCTTTGTGAACGCCGGCAACATGGAGATGAGCGGCAAGATGCACGACGACCTCATCGACGCGGTCAACTGGGCGGTGGATGAGCGTATCGCCGACCCCAAGCGTGTGGCTATCATGGGGGCCAGCTACGGGGGGTACGCCACGCTTGTGGGATTGACCTTCACACCCAAGGTGTTCGCTTGCGGTGTGGACATCGTCGGGCCATCGAGCATGATCACCCTGCTGGAGTCGATCCCGCCGTACTGGGCGCCGGCGATCAACATGTTCACCAGCCGTATGGGTGACCACCGCACCGAAGAGGGACGCAAATTCCTCAACAAATGCTCACCGTTGAACTACGTGGACAAAATCTGCAAACCACTGCTCATAGGCCAAGGCGCCAACGACCCACGAGTCAAGCAGACTGAGGCCGACCAGATCGTGGCAGCCATGCAGGCCAGGAAAATACCGGTCACCTATGTGCTGTATCCCGACGAAGGGCATGGATTCGCCAGGCCCGAGAATAACATGTCCTTTAACGCCGTGACCGAAGCCTTTTTGGCGGAGCACCTCGGCGGCAGATATGAACCCATCGGGGACGATTTCAAGGATTCGAGCCTCCAGGTCCCCACCGGAAAGGGCAACGTGGCTGGGTTGAGCAAGGCATTGGCCAAGATGCAGTAGGGCAGGTTGAAAACCTGCCGCCCGCCCTACTTCGGCGGGTGGCCAGGGCAAATAGATGTGTGGCACGGACAAGCGTCTGAGGCGAGAGGCGATTGCCGAGCAAGCGTCTCTCGAATTGGGAAACGGCTATGATACAACCAAGACCGAGCTTGTCCGTGCCACCCTTGGGCTTGTCGGGAGCACCCGGCGCCAGGACATTCGGCTCCCTTTGGTGCGGCTGACAAGGCGCGTTAGAATGGGACGTTGAGGCAACCGGGGTCTGTAGGGATTGGGACAGCAAGCGGATTTGCCGTGGGCTCTTTTGTCTTACGCGGAGGAGGGGAATCAGTTTGCGCCCCTGGTTAACGGCGATGTTCGTGCTCCACACTGTTCGGCAGCGCCGTCCGAACCATGTCGGAGGACTGGGACGATGACTTCTGAAGCAGCCCTGTTGCTTCGCTGCCCTTGTGGCGCGAAGAATCGTGTTGGACATACCGTTCCACTTCACGCGAGCATTCAGTGTGCTAAATGCCACCGTTTCCTCGATAGCGAAGTAGGCAACCGGTCTGCCGAGTGCCCGAATTGTGGCTCTACAAATCCGCTAGCAGCCATTTACTGTCGTAATTGTGGGTGCGTAATACACTCGCGGCGGTTTGGATGGCGTAAGCTAGAGCGTGGCATGAGAACGCACGAAGTGCGACGCGTTCTCGGCGGACCTGTTTTTGTCGAGGCTAAAAGTGAATCCGAGTACTGGTTCTACGAGTCCATGCCGAGTCCTGAGGCATTAACTGAATTGCCCGGTTGCGATGCGTTGCACGGTTTGTACGGATGGGTGCGTTTTGAATTCCCTCTTTTTTCTCTTGGCATTGGCAAAGGGGTTATAACGTTGGCTGCATGGCGTGAACCCTTGTCTATGAGGGTGGATCTTGTTCGTGAGTCGCCCGAATACGAGTCCTCCGAGCAGATGCTGGTTGGAGCACGGCGATCCGTTGTAACTATTAACGCTCGCTCAGGGCATGGTTCAGGATTCCTCATCTCACGAGACGGGTTCGTACTTACTGCCCGCCACTGCGTCAGTAATTCGAAGGCACTGACAGCAGATTTGCTAAGTCAAGCTCAAGTGCCTGGAAAAGTTGTACGCCTTGATCCAGGAAGAGATGTTGCATTGGTGAAGCTTCAGGCAGATAACTACGAGCCGCTTACTATCGGACATTCTTCTCTTGTTGAAGTTGGTTCTGAAGTCTTCGCGATTGGTGCGCCTCTTTCGAGAACGTTCGCGCACTCGGTTACGCGCGGTATCGTGAGCGGATTTCCCAATGTCGATGGGACGCGCTTTTTGCAAAGCGACGTCTCTATCAAGCCCGGAAACAGCGGAGGGCCGTTATTGACACGGCGCGGTCTTGTTGTGGGCATTGCTACTATGTCGTGGCATGTCAAGGAGAGCTCTCTTGGAGTTCACCTTTTCACTTTAATAGAAGATGCGGTCGAGGCACTATCTATTGTGGATCCTGGAAAGCCCAACACCCGGTAGTACGAATTGCTGCGCTTCTGGCGGCGGGTGGCCAGGGCAAGTGGATGTGTGGCACGGACAAGCGTCTGAGGCGAGGGGCGATTGCCGAGCGAGCGTCTCTCGAATTGGGGAAGGGCTATGATACAACCATGACCGAGCTTGTCCGTGTCGAACGTCGGCAACCCCTCGCGCGCCGAGCACGGACAAAGCCCGCAGCAAGCCTTTGGTGGTTGTTCCAGGCGTATTGGCGCGGGCTTTGTCCGTGCCACCCTTGGGCTTGTCGGGAGCACCCGGCGCCGAGAGCGCGGAGATCGCAGAGTATTTCCTGGAAAG
>JAGLWJ010000496.1 GCA_023133475.1 Phycisphaerae bacterium
CCGGCGAAACGGGATGGGGCACCTGCCGTGGCTGGGGTGTCTGTCGGCTGATGGTCGCGGATGTTTCTGCTGGAGGGGGGAAAGTTTTGGCTGGCTGCACCATTCGGGTGAGTCGGTTGGAATGCGGCCGGTTATCGAGTTGGCTTATAGCGTAGTTGGAGGTTAGAGGCGTATAGCGGCCGGAGAGCGCGTAGCGCAAAGAGCCGATCCAGTTATCCACCTCACAGAACAGGAGGAAGTGAAATGAAGAGGTATCTGTATTTAGCTGCCGGTTTTGCCCTTGCTATGGGTGTCACCGCTCAGGGTTTCCCCATCTGGCACTCCAGCGTGGTCACAGGCCACACCGAGGCTCCACCGGGAGAGCTATCTGCGGGGCTGGCATCGTGGACAGCACCCGCGGACTTCAACACCACTCCTACAAAAGCGATGTCGGCCAAAACCCCACAGACGCGGCAAAGCGGCACTCGCCAAGGCGGTGAGATTTGCGAAACCGCCACCGAGTTCTACGAACTACCCTACATGGACACCGGCACCACCGACGGCTACTACGATGACTACGAAGAAATGGATGGGATGGGCTGCCCTTACGACTCGAACTCGCCCGACGTGGTGTACTCCTACACGCCTCCCGTGGACATCGAGGTCACTATCGACCTGTGCAATAGCCAGTACGACACCAAGGTGTTCGTGTACGAGGATATTTGCACCAGCGGGACAGCCATTGCCTGCGACGACGACAGTTGCCCGGGTGGCACTTATAAATCCATCATCGAGGGACTGACGCTGGCTGCCGGGCATACCTACTACATCGTGGTCGACGGCTATGGCGGTGGGAGCGGCGAGTATGAACTCAACGTCACCGAGGATGACCCGTGCCCTCCCCCACCAAACGATAACTGCGAGGACGTTTCCCCCGTGACGCTGGAGGACGGGATTCCGGTGATCTTTACCGGCGACAACACCTGCGCCACCAACCAGTGTTTGGACTTCTCGGGAGGTCACGTTTGGGAGGCCTTCACTTTGACCGAGTCCATGGACGTGACGTTGGATTACTGCGGCACGGACCCGTTGTTCGGGAATGCGTGGTTAAACCTTACCAAAGAATGCCCGTGCGAAACTTTCACCGAAGGTGGAACGTATGATTCCGAGACGTGCGGCGACGGAAACCTGACCATCCGGTGGACTGAGTTGGATCCGGGGACGTATTACTACCCGGTCCTGCGTATTACCGATGTGGCTGAGGGCCCGTACACCATCACCGTGGTGGGGACCCCCTCCACTCCATGCGAGGTTGACTGTCCACCGGGGGGAATAGCCGAGGGTGAACCGGACTGCCACGACAACTACGACGACTACTTCAACCCCGGCTGCAACAACGACCCGCCGGTCTTCTCGATGATCGCTTGCGGGGACACGATCTGCGGGACGGGTGGAACCTTCGAGAACGACATCACGTGCAACAGCAATGGGGATTGCTGGGCGGGCGGTATCTGCTCGAACGGCGTCTGCACCGTGCCGGCCAACACCCGCGACACCGACTGGTATGAGATCACCGTCATCGAGGAGACGCAACTCATCTGGAGCGTCGAGGCGGAGTTCACCGTGCTGGCTTACATCCTTGATGGGAACCAGGGGTGCGAGGAGCACACGACCATCGCCAGCGGCACCGCCGGCAAGTGTGAGGTTCTCGACTTGACCGCCTGTGTCGCACCAGGGACCTATTGGCTGTGGGCTGGGACGAACGACTTCTCGGGCGTTCCGTGCCCGTCGGATTACGTTGGGACAGTGGTCTGCCAACCTTGTCCGATGGGGGCTTGCTGTCTGGATGACGGCACGTGCGAGGCAGCTATATCCCAGGTGGCGTGCGAGGCTTTGGGCGGCACCTGGCAGGGGGCTGACACCGTGTGCGATCCCAACCCGTGCCCGCAAATACCAGACAACGACACCTGCGACACCGCTGAGATGATTGAGATGATTGGCACGTCCGGCAGCGTGATTTCCAACAACACGCTAGCGGAGGATGACGCCACACCATACTGCGGTACGTCGTCGCCCGGGCATGGCATGTGGTATGTTGTTGTCGGCACCGGCACCACGATGACCATGACCACCTGCAGTGAGAACACCGACTTCGATACGAAGATCCAGGTGTTCTGCGACTGTGGCCCCATGGTGTGCGTTGGTGGTAACGATGACGACCATACGTGCGAGTACAGTTCGTTTCAGTCGACGGGGAGTTGGTGCTCCGAGGCTGAGCAGTTGTACTTCGTTCAAGTGGGCGGCTATAGCACTGCCGTCGGCACGTTCGAGTTGATCGTTTCGGAAAACGGGGTGGACTGCTCCCCGCCGGTGAACTGCACTCCAACCCTGGGCGCCTGCTGTCTGCCCGACGGGGGCTGCCTCGAAACCACCGCCTCCGAGTGCGATGCCATGGGCGGTGAGGCGCTGGAGATCGGAACGGCATGCCTGGGCGATCTGAATGAAAACGGTCACGATGATGCCTGCGAGGACGGGCCGTGTGAAGATTGTGGCCCCGGGCCTCACTGGGTGGATACCTGCTCGCACGGCATGGACCACGTGCCCTCGGGCGCCCTGGTGGGCATCGACATCGACGATGACTGTTTGGCGGACGCCAGCCTGGTGATGATTGGCCCGGTGACCATCCAGCGTTCGGACCCGTTGGACGATTCGGTGCAATTCCCCGGTCTGGCTGAGATTGACGGGCATCTCGACGTGATCGACACCGAGATTCTCTACATGAGCCTGGAGAGCGGCGGGTACACGTTGATCGCCGGAGCCGACCTGGGGGCGGTCCCGCTGGCTGAGTCGCTGGGCGCCATTGCCGAGCAACCGGACGATCCCCTATTGGCTGACAGCTTCTTTGACGTGTACTTCGAGATCGAGCTGGACGACGGCACCCTGGCGTACAACCAGGACCCGCTGCACGTTGACTCGGTGATCGATTGTGTGCCGCCCAATACCACGTACATCCATCCGGTGGGTTGTATTCCGATGTACGACTCGCCGACCGGTGGGACGTGGATCGCCAACCTGGTGACTGCTGACCACGATCTGTATCCGATGCCGGAGGCTTGCTGCCTGCCCCTGCCATATGCTAACTGCGTGGACGTCACGCCTGCGGAGTGTGTGGCTTACGAGGACGGCACGCCGCAAGGTCCCGGCACTGCCTGCTCTTCACCGCCAGAGGCCTGCTGCCTGCCGACGGGCGAGTGCCTCGACATGGATCCGTTGTGCTGTGACGATCTGGGCGGTGTGGCGCCGGAAAGTGGTAGCGGCTGTCAGGGAGACGGCAACCACAACGGTATCGACGATGCCTGCGAGGACATCCCGTGCGGTGATTGCGGACCCGGGCCTCACTGGGTGGACGTTTGCTCGCACGGGGCGGACTTCGTGCCCTCCGGGGCGCTGGTGGGCATCGACACCGACCTCGACTGCGTGGTGGACGGCAACCTGATCCTCTCCGGACCAGCCACCCTCATGCGTTCGGACCCGATGGATGATTCGGTCAACTATCCCGGCGTCGCTCTGGTGGACGGGCACCTTGATGTCATCGACACCGAGATGGTCTATCTCGGATTGACGGGTGGAGGCTACACGCTGACCGCCGGGGCCGGGTACGGCTACAACGGCGTGCTCTCGCCGAGCATGGGCGCCATCGTTGAGCAACCGGACGACAACCTCATGGCGGACAGCTTCTTCGATGTGTACTTCGAGATCGATCTGCCCGGTCCGGGACCGCTACGGCTTTACAACCATGAGCCGCTCAGGATCGAATCCGAGATACCTTGTGTTCCGCCGCCGGCTGAGTACATTCATCCGGTAGTCTGCCTCCCGCTGTACACCTCGCCCGTTCCCGGCGAGGGATACCACTATGCCAACCTGGTGACTGCCAACCACGAGACGTTCCTGGCTTGTGGAAGCACCACCGCCGGGGACTGCTTCGTCGAAAACAGTACGCCGTTCTGCAACAACCTGGAATGCTGCGAAGCCATCTGCGACATGATGCCGGAGTGCTGCGAGGTGCAGTGGACCCAGGCTTGCGCAGACGCGGCGGCGATCAATTCGATCTGCAACAACACCATCGCCTGCTGCATGCCCGACGGGAGCTGCGTGGACACCGCCGAGAGCAGTTGCACCGGTATTTCTCAGGGCGAGGGATCGAGTTGTGAGGCTCATGGCGAACTGTGCCGGGTTGACTGCAACGAGAACGAGGTTCCCGATATGTTCGACGTCCTGTGGAAGACGAGTGTGGACCTCAACGAGAACTTCATTCCCGACGAGTGCGAAGCCCCATGTTGCGATCCAGCCTCCTACCGAAACGGGGACTGGGACGGTGACTGCGATGTTGACTTGTACGACTTCGCCGCGATGCAGATTTGCCTCGGGCGTCAGGTCGGCAGAGCCGCCGGTTGCAAGACGGACGGTTGCGGTTTCATGGACCTCGACATGGACAGGGACGTGGACCTGCCAGATCACGCGCTCTTCGTGGACTACCTCACCGGTCCGGTGACCACGTTGGAGGATTGCGACACCGACGCGGGCACGTGTGACGGCTGGGGCACTGGGCCGCCGGATGACCCCGGTCTCCAGTTCGGTGGGACCTACTATGTGTTCGGCGATCCGCCGGTCGCCCCGCCCGATTACGACTACGACAGCAACGGCAATCCGCCGATCCCGTCCGGGTTCTTCGGGCCTGGTTCCGAGCCGTTCCACGGCGTGGTCGAATTGGGAGGGCAAGCCCAGTCCCTGGAGACCATGGGCACCACCGACACGCTGATCGAACACCCGCCGCTACGGTTCGGATTCGGCGCTCTGCCGGTCACCGACATCGTGCCGGCCAGGCTTAGCTCGCTGAGCCTGCGAAGCCGTGAGCCCATCGTGGTCTACCTGGCACCGGGCGACTGCAACAGCAACGGATTCCCGGACATCCTGGACGTCGCGGCAGGCACCAGCTCCGACGAAAATGGCAACGGCGTCCCCGATGAATGCGAGTGGTTCGTAGCCGCTGAGCAGTCGCCTCTGGGGGCTGAGGACGGCTATATCTCCGCCACCAAGACCCATCAGAACGGCGGCGTCTTCGACGCGCTGATCAACATTCCGATCACGTTCGTGTTCGTGAAGATGGCTGACCTGAACGCAGGTATGCCGCCCACGTCGGGCAACGTGAAGGTTCTGGACACGGTTTACGAGGGTCTGGACCCGATCGTCTTCGAGTTCTTCGATCAGCCGTTCTCGCTCTGTGTCGAGGGTGAGAACATCTACACCACTCCGTGCGGGGTGGGGAACTTCATCCCCGCGGTTGACACCTCGATGCCGGCGGGTTGCCCGCGATGCCCGGATGTCGACGGCGATGGGATGGTCAACGTGATGGACGTGGCTATTGTGATGTCGCAGATTGGCTGTGACATCGCCACCCCCGATTGTGCCAAGTGTGACATCAACTGTGACGAGGTGGTGGACGATGCCGACGCACAGGCGATCCAGAACGGTCCGTGCTTTGGGTTGCCTGCTTCGGAATGTCCGGATTGCGGCGACAAGAGAGGCCCGCGTAAGAAGACCACGTGCGTCTCACACCTGCAACCAAACGAGAGCCACTACTTCTGCCCGCCGCGGTGCATCGAGTCGATATGCACCTATTGGGCTGTGGGTCCGCCGTGGGGCACTTGCTTCCCGTGGTGGTGTGCCGCACCAGCCTGCCCGCCATTCCCGGCCAACATTAAGCCGGGGGCCATGTGTACGGCGCTGGATCCGAATACGTGTCCCAAGAGGGGCTACTTCATGCTCGCCCTGGGTCCGTTCTGTCCCATCCCGCCGTGTGTGACGCCGATCGGAGTTTGCGTCCAGTTTTATGGATTTCCGATCACCTGCACGCCGACGGGACGGTTCTTGTGTCCGTAGGCATAGCCAACCGGAGGCTTGTCCGGTGACATCATGATTGCCGATTCGGGCTTCGGTGGGTGATTCCGCCGGAGCCCGAATCTTTTGGGACACGGATAGCGGAAGTGTAGAGTTCCCTGTAGGGTGGGTGTAGCTTCGCGGAGCGAAGCGAAACCCACCGCACCGCGACTTAGGGCGTCGAGGTGAAAGAAATCGATGTTCTCCGCGATGCTGTTTTCGATGAGCATACGGTGAGCGTAGCGCTCCACCAGATCCACCGGTTTGATGGCCGTGTCGTTGGTCAGAAAGAGGGTTGGCTCCTTGTGGCCGAGATCGCATACGGCGATCTGACGCAGCGGCCGGCTCAGGCCACGCAAGGCAACCGATATTTGGTTCATCCGGCGGAAGCGTACTTGGGGGTGGCGGCAAGTCGGCACGTATTGTGTTTCCCATCCCGCGCGT
>JAGLWJ010000497.1 GCA_023133475.1 Phycisphaerae bacterium
TCAACTCTCTGCGGTCTCTGCGTGCTCCGCGGTGAAATATCCGGGTTAGCGACGACCTCCTCATTTTCCATTTACTCCCGGTGGGTGGCTGCTTTGCGCCAATTGCCGGGGTTGTCTGGCCCGTCCGGGCCGTGTAGGACTTCTCGACTTCATATCTGCTCACCACGGCAGAACTTGCCACCTCCCTCCCCCAATCCCTCCGGCGAATTTCCGCATAGGGCCATGATGCACCTAAGCTTTTCTTTCG
Source organism: Phycisphaerae bacterium (assembly GCA_023133475.1). Lineage (GTDB taxonomy): Bacteria > Planctomycetota > Phycisphaerae > UBA1845 > UBA1845 > JAAEQG01. Next base: position 248 of record JAGLWJ010000497.1, read on the forward strand.
CAAATGATTACGGGCATCCGAGAATCAACCCGAACAAGGCTACTCCGGCTAACCTGGATTATTCATGAACGCAAAGGCGCAGAGTTAGGCAGAATAAGAAGTTAGGAGAATTCACGGAGAAAAGCTCATATACACAATGTCAACGGGAGAGATCGGCTGCTTGAACCACAACTTCCTTCTCTGCAATACTCTGCGCTCTCTGCGTCTCTGCGTTCAGTTAATAATTTGCACCAAGGCCGACGCACCTCGCCCGTGCCGATCCGCCGCTGGACGGCACACCCCTTGCTTGCAGGAGGGTGTAGTGTAAATGTGGGGGTAAGTTTGTACGCGGGCCGTCGCCAGTGGCTCCGTGCAACAGTTTTGGCCTTGGGTTTGAGGATCAAACACGGAAAGGTAGGGAAGGTTATGTTGCTGCTCATGAAGGTCTTGAGACCGGTACTGGTGCTTGCGGTAGGCTGTTGCGTGGTCCCAGCCGCTGCTCAATCAATGCTCACGCCGGACCACGTGGACGACTCCGCCATCGATCCGTCAAATGTGGCGGCAGTCTTCCGCCCGCATATGGAACAATTCATAGTTGACGGCGAAGAGAGCGATGTTAGCTTCTCGCTGTTCGTGGGCGGATTCACCTCGCCGCTGGATGGTGAACTGGTCATCTACTTCGGCGATCCCACCGTGCCGACGCTGTCCTCCGTGGGAACGGTCGCAATATCCATACGTCAGGCGTTCCTGATGGCTACGACATGGGAGCCGGAAACCACAATGCTGGATGAACCCGAGCTGTTCTACCTGGACTCCGCCCATAGCTCGACAGGGTTCTACAACTATCGCACCGGCAAGATCGCTTTCACCCTTTACCTCGTTGACGATGACGGCAATCTGCCGGTGCTCATGCCGCTACGCTTCGAAGGCCGGTTGCGGGCGGGTATGCTCTCGGTGAGTGGCAATAACGGGCATATTCCCGACGGTTCGGTGGAGATGAATATCGAGGCTCGCCGGGTCAAGCCGTTTGCCGACATCCGCTTTTCGACGGAGGTCGGCTTTACCCCGCAGGACAACCCCAGCGGCGAACCCGCCAGCGATGGCGACCTGATCAGCGAGCACAAGTGCATCATGCTGCGGAATCGCGACCTGATTGCCAACCTCGGGCTCATGCCCATCGCATTTGACATGGGGCTGGATGCGGTGACCCTGACCGCCTATCGCCCGATTTTCTTCTCTACCGAGCGAGGAGCGTGGAGCGAAACCCTCGGGCCAATTGGCCACGGCGACTTGCTGTCCATCACCGGCGACATCGTTCGCACGAACGCCGAACTGATCGCGGCATTCATTCCCGGGCTAGGCCCGATCGGCGATTACGGTCTCGACGCCGTGCATGTGCCGACGCACCTTTATCCGTCGGTTTCCTCAGCCGACTGTGGAGGGATTCTGTTCTCGGTGGAGCAGGACTTCTACTCCTACGCCCTCGGGCGGGCGGTCCATCATGGCGACCTGCTCAGCGAACGCGGCTGTGTCGTGCGGACCAACCAGCAGCTTCTGGCCCAGTTCCGCCCATACTACGATCCGGATATTTCAGAAACCTGCCCCGATATCGGTTTGGATGCGGTGTATATGACGCGCCGGGGTGAGGTGTGGTTCTCGGTTGAAGAGAGTTTCTATAGCGGCGTTTACGGCTGGATCAACGACGGAGCTGTTTTGAGTGAGCGAGGCTATATCGTCCGCGACAATCTGGAACTGCTCTTTGAGGAATGTGCCCCGCTGGAAGACCTGGGCAATTTCGGCCTCGATGCGCTTGACCGGATAGTTCCACTCCTGTCGGCGGTATCACCGGCGGAGATCACTGCGGAGATGTCTCCCGGCGATCCGATACTTGTCC
>JAGLWJ010000498.1 GCA_023133475.1 Phycisphaerae bacterium
CCTCGCTCCGCGAGGTTCCACCCACCCTACTAGTTATGCTAAAGTACGATAGCGTGCCTGGACATGGAGTGCCCGGCGCCGTTTTCGGCGAGGCAGTTTGTGAGTGTCAGTTTGAACGTGCGGGGAATCAGACAAGCCGGAACCTGTTGGGGCGTGCTCCTGATAATCTCATCCTCCGCGCCGGCGGCGAAGCACTCCCTGGTAAGTTTTCCGCAACTGCAAGGGGTCAGCGTGAACGACGTCCTCCAGGACCCCTCCGGTTCCATCTGGCTGGCCACCGACCGCGGTTTGTGGCACTGGGTGGGTAGCGAGTTTGCGGCTGAGTTCCATCGTTTCCGCACGGTCAACCCCACGCAGTGCCTGGTGGAGAGCGGGCAGTTACTGTGGGTCGGCACGGGTGACGGATTGGTGGGTATCGATCCGGCATCGATGGTTTCTCGGCCCGGGCCTGCCGAAATGCAAGGCGTCAGAGTTCATCAGATCGCAAGCGATGCGTTCGGGCGAATGTGGTGCGCGACCTGCCAGGGTCTCTATCGCCTCTCGGTGGATGACCAGGTCACTCAAGCGGTGCCCGTTGCGGGGATCGGGCAGCGGGAGGTCTACAGCGTCGCGGTGGATTTACAAGGGCGTGTCTGGGCCGGGGCCTGCGGCGCCCTGTTCTCTTACGATCAGGGAGCCCTGCGCGAGCATTGCGGGGACGTTCTGGGCGGGCGTGAGGTTCGCGCCCTGACCGTTGACAGTGAGGGCACCCTGTGGGTGGGGCTGGGTGACGCGGGCGGAGTCTACAAGCTGGAAGGCGAAACGCTTTCACAACTCTTGCCGCGAGACGGCGACGAACCCTTTGAAGTCAATGTGATCATTTCGCACCCCGACGGCGAGGTCTGGATCGGAGCCGAGAACGGCATCCTCCGCTGGGCCGGCGACGAAGTCATCCGGATCGACAACCACACCGGTTTGGCCCACGACGCCGTGCAAGGGCTATATGTGGACCGCGAGGAACTGGTGTGGATCGCCACCCGCGGCGGCGGGGTTTACCAATTGCGCAGCCCCTATGTTCTAACCTATGATGTCTACGATGGGCTGCCCCATCCCGTGGTGCAGGTTGTGCTGCCGCGCCCCAACGGCGAGTTCATTGTCGGCACCGCTTCGGGGCTTTGCCGCATGAACACCGGCGGGCGGGTTATTCAGAAATATCCATACCTGGGCAGCGTGGAAGCCCTATATGCCGATGCGGTTGGGCGGCTTTGGGTGGGAGGCAGGAGCGGCTTGACATGTTTCACCGAACATGACGGGGAGCAACTGGAGTTTTCCCCCCTCGCGGAGATGGGCAGGGTCACCGCCATCGGCGCAAATGATCGTGGGGGAATCGGGGTCTGCACGAACTCGGGGCTCTGGGAAATCGACGGTAACAGAGTGACCCATGTTCCTCTATCCGTCGATTCGCTCGATAGCCACATCCGGTTAAACGGCTGCTATCGAGACCCGCAAGGCACCATTTACCTGATGACGCAGCTCGGTCTGCTGAAACGTGGTGCTCAAGGCCTGTGGAGTGTTCTGCCCAGCGGTCGGGAAGTCTACTGTATGACCACAGACGCCACGGAGCGCACCTGGATAGGCACATCGCAGGGGTTGATGACCTTGGAAAGCGGATACTGCCGTGATTTCCACCGCCGCGGATCGCCGCACGGAAAGGTGACCGACATAACCGTGGATCACCGGGGCACGTTGTGGATGGCGACCCCCGAAGGGCTCTCCCGATTCGACGGGACGCACTGCACCACCTTCACCGATGCGGACGGTCTGCCCTGCAGTGAGGTGCACTGTGTGGAGGCGCTGAGCCCGGGGGTTTTGTTGGTGGGCACGTCCCGGGGGTTGGCTTTTGTCGAGTCCGATCGCATCTCCCCCAGCCGCGCATCGCCTCGGGTGGCCATCACCGGCTTCAAAGCCGGCGGCGAACACTATGTAATCACCAACGCCCACGAACCGCTTCAGGTCCCGAACTGGCAGCGCAACATCAGCCTCAGTTTTCAGGGGATCGGTTTCCGGCAGGATCAGAAAGAGCTGCGTTACATGTCGCGGTTGGCCGGTTTTGAAGACGAGGACTGGTCGGCTCCCCGCCGCCAGCCCAGCCGAACCTACACCAACCTCCCATGGGGCGATTACGAGTTTCAGGTCAAGGCGGTCAACGCCCGGGGGATCAGCAGTGATCAAATCGCGTCGGTGCGATTCCGCATTAGTTTGCCGTTTTGGCTGAACCCCTGGTTTATCGCCGCCTGCGCGGTGGCGTTGTCTGCCCTGGGCGTGTGGGTTCTGGCTACTCAGCGCAAGAAACGCCAGCTCCAACATGCCGCCGAAGTGGCGACCATTGCCAAGAGCGAGTTTCTGGCCAAGGTCAGCCACGAAATTCGCACGCCGCTTACGGTTATTCTGGCTGGTATCGAAGAACTGGCTGACCCACCACAATCACCTTCCGTGTTCCGCGAGGTGGTCGAACTGATCAACCGCAACGGCACGCACCTGCTCGGGATGATTAATGACCTCCTGGATTTGTCCAAAATCGAGGCGGGATATCTGCAAGTGAGGATGGCCCCCGCCTCGATCCCGGAGATACTGATGGGGGTCGATGCCATCATGCGGGCGGGGGCTAAGCGGCAGGGTCTGGACTTCCGCACGATCTACGAGACCGAGATACCGGAACTTATCATTACCGATCCGGGGCGGTTGCGGCAGACTTTGATCAACCTGGTCGGCAATGCGATCAAGTTCACCTCCGAGGGGCACATTCACACTCGGGTCCGTGTGGAGGAGCAGGAAGAGGGTCGGCGGCTGGTGTTCGACGTTGAGGATACCGGTATGGGCATTCCACCGGAAAGGGTGGACATGATTTTCGACGCATTCGAGCAGGTGGAATCGTCCACCGCCCGTAAGTTCGCCGGGACCGGGCTGGGGTTGGCCATCAGCAAAGCGGTGGGGGGGCGACTCCA
>JAGLWJ010000499.1 GCA_023133475.1 Phycisphaerae bacterium
GCGGCAGGTTCCACCCACCCTACAGTTTACAGCCTGTAGGTAGACAAATCCTTACAAAGCAGCGGAGCAGGGTGGTTGTGTGGTAACCGCATAACATCTTAGAATGACGGCTGGAGAATAAAGCATGAGACTTCGCCGCCCGAGGCGGCATCGAACCTGCAAACCCATAACCCATACCACGGAAAGGATCAAGAAGTATGTTAACTCCCACACACCGTATTGGCGGGCCTGTCTTGTTTCTGGGAATGACCCTGTCGATAGCCAGTTGTGCGGCGACAATGCCGGCTGATCTACTGGGGCCTGTGGTTGCGCCAACCGCGGTGGAGGATGTAACGGCAGACGGCGTCAGACATCTCATGCGCTGCGCCGACGTGCATGAAGACCAGATCGTCTTCACCTACGAAAACGATCTGTGGATGGGCTCCACCGCCGGCGGCGATGCACGGCGGATCACCAACGACCCCGGCTCGGAAGTCTGGGCCAAGTTCTCGCCCGACGGCAAGTGGTTGGCTTTCACCGCCCAATACGACGGTGGGGCGGACGTGTACGTGATGGACGCCCGCGGGGGAGTGCCCCGGCGGCTGACCTATCACCCAGCCGTCGATCGCGTGCTGGGCTGGTGGCCTGACGGGGAGCGGGTGCTGTTCCGGTCCAACCGCGAGTATCCATCGCGCGGCGAAGAGATTTACCTGATCGGGCTTGACGGGGGCATGCCCGAAAAGCTGCCGGTGGACCGGGCTGGGCTCACCGCGGTCTCACCCGACGGCAGCAAAATCGCCTACAACCGCATCAGCCGTGAACGCAACACCTGGAAACGACACCAGGGCGGGACCGCCCAGGACATCTGGATGGGCAGCCTGGACAAGGGCGACTTCCACAAAATCACCGACTGGGTCGGAACCGACAACTTCCCCATGTGGAGTGGAAACGCCATCTACTTCACCTCGGACCGCAAATACGGCACTCTCAATGTCTACAAGTGCGACCTGAACAGCTCCGCGGTGACCCCGCTGACCGAATATAAGGATTACGACGTCAAGTATCCCTCCATAGGCCCCAAGCAGATTGTCTATCAATATGGCGAGACGTTGCACCTGCTCGATCTGGCTTCCGGCGAGGTTCGGATGGTGCCGATGCGGATTCCGACCGACCGGGTGCGGATGAGGCCTGAGTTCGTCAAGGTCAAGCCGCAAACCGGCTCATTCGGCCTGTCGCCCAGCGGAACACGCATGTTGCTCGAAGCCCGAGGCGAAATCCTCAACCTGCCGGTCGAGCACGGCGAACCGATCAACCTGACCAGAACATCAACCTCACGTGAGAAAAACGCCGCTTGGTCGCCCGACGGGAAGTGGATCGCCTTCATCTCCGACAAGACCGGCGAAGAGGAAATCTATCTGGTGGATCAGAAGGGTGAGAACCCGTGGCGGCAGCTCACTTCGGGCAGCCTGGGGTTCCGTATGCACCTGGTGTGGTCGCCTGACAGTGAATACTTGTTGTTCTCCGACAAGTTCATGCGGCTGAACCTGGTTGAGGTGGAGTCCGGCGAGTCGGCTGTTATCGACCAGGGCGAGTACGACGATGCCTGGGAACGCTGGGGCATTCAGGACTATGTCTGGTCGCCCGACAGCAAGTGGGTCGCCTACACCAAGATGGAACAGAGCATGTACGAAGCCATCTTCCTGTATTCGCTGGAGGATAAGCAGACACATCGGCTGACCAGTGAAGTCACCCAGGACTGGAGCCCCTCGTTTGATCCCGGCGGAAAGTGCCTGTACTTCCTGTCGAACCGGACATTCAATCCCATCATGGGCTTTGTGGATCAGAACCACATCTTCCTGGAGATGGCCAAGCCTTACGTGGTCATCCTCGGCGCCGAGGAGCCGTCCCCGTTTGCCCCGAAGGATTCCGAGGAAGAGGTTAAAGAGGCTGACGAAGAAGACGCCGACGAGGACGAAGCCGCCGACGAAGCCAAAGAAGAGGATGAGCAAGAGGACGACGCCGAAGAGGAAACCAACCCCGACGCCGATGATGATGAGGACGAGAACGACACGGAGGCTGAAGAAGGGGAGGATGATGACGACTTCCGTATCGATCTTGACGGGATCGAGCGGCGGATTCTGGCGGTGGAGAATATCTCCGCCGGCAACTACTTCCGGCTGGAAGCCACCGAAAAGGGTTTCATGTACATCCAGAAGGATGAGCCGGGGTTCAGCAAGTATCAGGTGGTGACCGATCAGACCAAAGGCAAGCTGGGCCTCTATCACTACAACCTGGAGGACAAGGAGGCCACCAAGGTGCTGAGCGGCATTGCCAACTACCACCAGTCCGCCGATGGCAAGAAGCTGGTCTACCGGGCGGGCAGCAGCTATGGCGTTGTCGATGTGGGGTCGAAGGCTTCGGTTGGCGATGGCGAGATAGACCTTGGTGCGGTCCGTGTGAAGGTGGACCGCAACCAGGAGTTCTTCCAGATATTCGATGAGGCCTGGCGGGTCGAGCGTGACTGGTTCTACGATGCGAAGATGCACGGTCTGGACTGGGAGGCGACGCGGCAGAAATATCGCCGGTTCGTCCCCGATTGCGGCAACCGTAGCGATCTGAACTATCTGATCGGTGAGATGATCGCCGAGTTGAACATCGGGCATACATACGTTTGGGGTGGCGACATAGCCCGCAATGCCCGCCGCGTGAGGACTGGTATGTTGGGGGCGACTTTTGCGGCTGACCCGGGCGCTCGCTATTGGCGGATCGCCCAGATTGTCCCTGGCACGCCGGGGGACGCGGATGAACGCTCTCCGCTGGATGAGCCGGGTTGCCCCATTAAGGTGGATGACTATCTGATTGCGATCGACGGGGCTGAGGTCACCACCGCCGACAATCCCTTCGAGTTCCTCCAGAACAAGGCCGGCGCGGTGGTGACTATCAAGTACAACAGCGAGCCGTCGGCTGAGGAAGCGAAGAGTTTCCGGCTCAAGACGATTTCGAGCGAGTGGTCGATTCGCTACCGCCAGTGGGTGGAGCACAACCGCGCTTATGTGAGCAAGATGACTGGTGGGCAGGTCGGCTACGTGCACATCCCGGACATGGGTTCGCATGGCCTGATCGAGTTTGCCAAGGCTTATTATCCCCACTATTACAAGAAGGGGTTTATCCTGGACGACCGTTACAATGGCGGTGGGTTCACTGCCGACATGATCATCGACCGCCTGGAGCGGAAGCTGTGGGGGATCACTCAGCCGCGTGAGGGCAAGACGTTGCCCGACCCCGAGCGTACGTTCCACGGGCATTTGGTGGTGCTGATTAACGAGGACACTGGTTCGTGCGGCGAGTTCTTTGCCCAGGCCATCAAGCTCAAGGGTCTTGCTCCGGTGATTGGCATGCGCACTTGGGGTGGAGCCACCGGCATCGAGGTGCATCAGTCGCTACTGGACGGTGGCGCGGTTACGCCGCCGCAGTTCGGGCTTTACGGGCTCGAGCGGGTCTGGCTGATCGAAGGCCACGGCGTCGATCCGGACATCGAGGTGCAGAATATGCCCGGCGACGTGCTCAAGGGCAAAGACGCCCAACTCGATAAGGCGATCAAGCTGCTGCTCGAGCAAACCGCCAAGGACCCCAAGACGCTCCCGGATGCACCGCCCTATCCCGATAAGAGCAAGTAAGGGATGTAGGGTGGGTGGAGTCTCGCGCAGCGAGGCGCAACCCACCACGCCAGCTCGAACCAATGAGTTGTAGGACGGTTCCACCCGCCTTCCTGGGATGGCATGGCGGGTGGAACCCGCCCTACATCTGCTGATTACGCCGTTTTCTCAGTTTTTCACGCTCCCCGTTGGGGCGCCGCTAAACACCGCGGATTTGTCGCCTCAATGAATTCCCCTAACTTCTTATTCTGCTCAACTCTGCGTCC
>JAGLWJ010000005.1 GCA_023133475.1 Phycisphaerae bacterium
CGAAACCCACCACGCCGGTTAATAAAGTCCCTAGTCCGAAGTCCAAGGTCCAAAGTCCCGTTGATTTCTGACTTTGGACTTTAGACTAGGGACTTTGGACTCGTCTGGTTGGTGGGTTCCACCTCGCTTCGCGAGGTTCCACCCACCCTACGTCTGGGGGGCAAAGGTAACTACTCCGTAAAGATCGCCTGGAACACCGCGAAGTCCGCCAGGTCCACATCGACGTCGGAGTCGAAGTCGAACACGTTGAGGCACATCTGGCTGACCTCGGGCGATTGCGGGTCGGGAGGCACGTCAGGCCCACCCATGCAGTCCGCGAACGCGGCGTAATCGTCAAGATCAACGTCGCCGTCGTAATCGAAGTCACCCGGAATCGGCGGCTCACACGTGGTGATCGTCAGCGTGAAATCCTCGACGCAGGTCGGGCTGGGCCAGTTGTCAAACATCAGGTAATAGGTCCCAGCGGTCAGGCTGACCTGCATGCTCGGGTCCCCGCTGAAATCCGTAGCATACTCGAGGCACGGATCACTCGGCGGGCAGACGTTATCGAGGGCGATTCCGGCACAAATCCACCCGCAGCAGATACTGTCCACGCTGATGTCCAGACAAAGATCGTAGGTGAGCGTCAACTCATATATGATATCCTCACCTTGATCGTAGTCGTCCAGGCAGGTGTCCTCGTAGTCGTTCCCATGACCACATGTGGTGTTGTGGGCGTCGACGTACGGTATGCCGTCGCCGGGCAGACTGATGCCGAGCGGCGAGTCGCAATTGTCACCGGACGCCGGCTGCGGGCAGGGGTTCGGATCGCAGTCGGTGCCCTCACCCCAATAGAAACCACCGGTGTTGATACAATCCACCGCTGCCATGACGCTGCACGCCCCATCCTCGAAACAACAGGCACCTGTGCCGGCATCCGTACAGGTAATCTCGATCGTGGTGAGACCGCCGCCCTCGGCTCCACCGGGGTCGCCGATCTGGAACCAGTAGGTAGTCCCGGTAACCGCAGCCCACTGGAAAACGAGCGGCTCCAGCAGCGAGTTGTATACGCACCCGATCTCGACCAGGTTGTCGCAATCCGGGCCTTGCCAGATGACCATGATCACATCGTAGTCATCCGTGGTGACGGTGATCTCGCCGAAGCAATCCGCGTCAGCCGTCCAGGCGTACCACGCATCGTTTTTCATGTTGCCGCCGGCACCGTAGGGATCGCAACTCGCAGCCGGGCCGTCCGCCGTCGCATCAGCGTTGTCGATCGTCGTGCTATGCGGCATCTCCGCAATAACGATGGCGCTGTCGCAGTCCTCGGCGAACGGGTCCGGGCATGGGTCGTCGATGCAGTTTAGACCCTCCCTGAACCAACCACCGTAGATGAGTTGGCAATCCAACTCAGCGATGCTGTCGATACAGCTTGGCCAAGGATCGTAGCAACAGCGGCCAAGCGGGTCCGGGTCGCAACTGATAGTCAGCTCGCCTGGCCCGACCTTGTCGCTGTGCCCGCCGACCTCGATCATATAGCTCTGCCCTGCTCTTACCCGGATGCCGTCAATCTGCGATTGCAGGTCGTCCTCCCCTGGGCAGTCGTAGTCGTCGTTGCAGCCCAGCTCAGCCCCGAGCGGGCTACACGTGCATCCATCATAGATAGCCAACTTGGTGTCGTAGGTGCTGCCGCACAAGCTGACGTCGATACTGCCCGTGTAGTCAGCCGTATAGCAATACCAGATGTTCGGGCTGTCCATGCAATTGCCGCCTCCGTCGAACGTGGCTCTGGAGGTGTCGAACGGCAGGGCGGTGACGTCGCCGATCTTGGCGGCTTGCGTACAGTCGTCATTCTCCGGCAGCGGCGGGCAATCATCGATTGTCAGCGTGAAGTCCATGCAGATGGGGCTAGGCCACGTGTCAACCATGATATAGTAAGTGCCCGCGACAAGCTCCACGATCAGCCTCATCTCCCCCTCGAGATCGGTGTCGAACGCCAGACACGTTCCCCCCGGCGGGCAGGTGGTGTCGATGGCGACGCCGGTGGTGAGCCAGCCGGGAGAGTCGCCGTGCACCCGAATGTCCAGACAACGATCCTCCGTCAGGGTCAGTTCGTAGATGATGTCTTCCCCGCCGTCGTAGCTGCCCAGGCAGGTGTTGTCGTAGTCGTTGCCGTGCCCGCATGTGGTGTTAACGTCGGTATATGGTATGCCGTCGGCTGGCAACGTCAGGTGGATCGGAATGTCACAATCATCGCCGGGTTCCGGCTGTGGGCAGGGGTTCGGGTCGCAGACGGTGCCCTCGCCCCAGTAGAAACCATTGGTGTTGACACAATCGACCGCGGCCGCCACGACACTGCAAGAGCCGTCGTCAAAGCAGCAGGCACCGCTGCCGACATCCGAACAGGTCAACTCGACCGTAGTTAGCCCCCCATCTTCAGCCATCCCCGTGTCACCCATCTGGAACCAATAGGTGGTTCCCGTGGTCGCGGCGAACTGCTGGACGAGCGGTTCGGGCGTATCCACGCAATTGACCTCCACCAGGTTGTCGCAGTCCGGGCCTTCCCAGGTGACCATTACTGCGTCGTAGTCATCCGCGGTGACGGTCATCTCGCCGAAGCAATTGTCGTCAGCCGTCCAGGCGAACCAGCCGTCGTTCCTCATGTTGTCCGTGGCGGAATACGGATCGCAACTCGCCGCCGGGCCGTCAGCCGTCGACTCGTCGTTGTCGATCAGCACGTCGTACGGCACGGAACCGATAACGAACACCTCGGCACACGACTCGGGCACCTCCATCGGGCACGGATGATCGATGCAGTTCAGGTCCGCCGTGAACTTGGTGTTTGGGTACGTGGTCTGACATACCCACTCGGTGATGCCGTCCGTGCAGGTAGGCCACGGATCGTAGCAGCAACGACCAGTCGGCGGAATGCACTCTTCGATGCTCAGGTCGAACTCCGGTATACAATACGGCGCCGGCCAGGTATCGACCATGACATAGTAGGTGCCCGGTTCGAGATGCTTGCAGCCGAGATCGTGCACGGCGGCGACCCAACTGGTACTCTTGGAGATGCAATCAAGGTCCGGAGGGCAGGAATCATCCAAAAGAGCGCCCGTGTATTCCGTGGTCTTTGGGTCCAGCGTGATCTTGACGTTCACGATGCTCGTGACCGTCAGCTCGTAGATGATTTCCTCCCCGCCGTCAAACGTATTCAGACAGGTATCATCGTAATCGTTCAGCCGCCCGCAGTTCTGCTGGCTGATGTCGTTGTACGGGAGGTCAGCCGGCAGAGTTAGAGGCAACGGCATGGGGCAATAGTCGCCGGGCTGCGGCTGTGGGCAGACGACCGTGGCACATTCGATCCAATCTCCCTGATACGTGCCGCCCTCCGCCATACAGCGCCATTCCTCTACGTCATCCCCGCAGGAACCATCTCGCATGCAGCACGCCCCGGTCGGAAGAGTGCAGGGCTCGCTGCAGGTGAGCGTGGCTATGTAGTCCGCCCCGCACGCAAACGTCGGTCCTTCGAAATTCGGGCCTATAAACCAATAGTAAGTCCCAGGCCACAAACAGGCGGTAACAACACTGCCCTCCACGCATTCGTCAAGGTCCGCATACGGGCTGATGTAGCCTGTAATGTTGCCGCAACCGGGCACGCCGAGCACGACCTGCTCGAGCAAGCCGACCACCACGTCGAACTCAGCCTCGACCGTGAGGGTGAGCATCATCGGCTCGTCGATCACGACCTCATACCAGTCGGTATCGCGCGTGGAGCCGTTAAACTCAGCCGTCCCGCAGACGGTCTCACCGCAGGAGATCGGCGAGAAGATCGCCGGGTCCACCAGGCATCCGCCGTTGACCGTATCGTAAGGGTGCCCGCAATCGGGCTCATTTTCCGCGGTCGCCCCCGGCGGGCACTCGAGCTCGCACTGACGCTGCCCGCCAGCCGTGCCCGTGACGTGCTCGGGCCGCATGTTCTTCGCCGGTGCGTCTTTGTTCGCGATCGCTCTCGGTTGCCCCACCCCATCCACAAGGTCGGCGGCAAGTTCGTTTGCACCGCTCGGTGCCAAAGCTGCGTCATTCCTCTCTGCGCCGGCCAACACCATCACGCTCATGCACAGAGGCACTGCGAATAAGATAGATACCTTCAATAATTCTCGTTTCATGTTCCTGCTTCCTTGTAAACCCCATCTGTTTCGCACCTACGGCCTACTTTGCCGTCCGGTAAAATGCAAAAATTCGCCAAACTGTGTGCTCACACACGTGTTGTCTCACATATAGTCTAATGAAACCGGCAACGGAGTGTCAATGGCAATTTTGGCTTTGGAACTGATCTCTTGACTTGCAACTGAAATCGCGCACAACGTGCTTGGGGCCGACACAAAAATAACTACGCGGCAGTGTAGGGCGGGTTTTACCCGCCGTCCCGCGTCAAGGAACCGCCCAACGAGTTAACAAGGTGTCTTCTTCTGAGCCCCCAACGGGGGCGGTGGTTATGGTTCGGCGTAATCGAACGGCTTCTTCGCCAGGATGAAAGGCCTATGCTGTGACACGCTGACCAGCAGAGCGGCGGCGACGAAGCTGGTTACAAGGCTGCTGCCACCGTAGCTGACAAACGGCAGAGTCATCCCGGTAATCGGCATCAGCCCCATGGTCATGCCGACGTTGATCAGAACCTGGGTGGCGAAAAACGCCAGGACACCAACAGCCAACAACCGCCCAAACGGCTCGACGGTCAGCGACGCGATTTCCATGGCGGCGATGACCAGCACCGCATAACAGGCCAACACCACCACACACCCCACAAGCCCCCATTGATGACCCACCAACGCAAAGACGAAATCGTTGTGGCGGTCGGGCAGAAAGTTGTATTCCACGTAGGTGCCCCGCCCCCAGCCTTCACCGAGCAGACCGCCACTGCCCAGGGCGGCTTTGGAACCCACCAACTGCCAGCCTGAGTCTCGCTCCCAATACAGGGCTTGTCGCTTGGTGCAAAGGTGGGCATAACGCTCGGGATGGGCTGCGATTTTGGCGCGCAACGATTCAGACTGCAAAAGCAGACCGGTGATCCGCAACCGCTGGTAGGGGGCGATCTTAAGCCACACCAGCGGGGCGACAACCACCGCCAGACCCAGAACCAAAGCCAAATGCCGCTTCCGCGCACCGGCGGCAAACAGCATGATGAACAGCACCGGAATCATCAGCAACACGGTGCCCAGGTCCGGCTCTGTGAGAATGAACAACATCGGCACCGCCGACAACCCAATCGGGACAAGCATACCACGCAGTGTGCGATAGTTCTTCCGGTAACGCAGGTATTGAGCCAATGCCAAAACATAAGCGATCTTCATGAACTCCGACGGCTGAAGTTGAAAACCCGGCAGGCGAATCCAACGATAGGCGTTCCGCCGACCGGGCACCAGCCCGCCGAACTCAAAGCCGGTCAGCTTCGCGATCATCAAGGGGATTAACAAAAGCAGAGCCGCGGCGAACAGCAGGTACGCATAAGGCGCGATACGCTGGTATCCGATGCGCAGAGTAACCACTGCCGCCCCAATACCCACCACGACAAACAAAGCCTGCTTGATGGTATTGGCACATCGCCCGCCGGCGGCATGTTCGGTGGCGAAGATGCACGCCACCCCTATACCGCACAGCACCACTATGCAGATGCCGATCACATAACCGGGGCGGGTTAGATGGAGATAAACACGCTTCATGGCCTGGTGTCATCGCGCACTGCGTCGGGGTCAAGCCCAGGCCCGAGGGTGTCCAGAAGTATGTCAGCCACCCTGGCGGCGATCGGCCCCGCCGCCCGCCCACCGCTGCCTCCGAATTCCACCAGCACCGAGAATGCGATGCGCGGGGTGACATCCAACATCGGGGCACCGCTACGGTCCACCGCCTGCAAATAGGCGATGAACCAGGCGTGCTCTTTTTCGTCCCCTTTTGCGGGGCGTTTGTGGCTCCCTTGCAGGGGAGGCCAATAGTCGTGCGGCACCACCAGGCCCCACTCGAAATCCATCTCGCCATAGTGAGCCTCGAAACGCTCGCCAGCCTCTCGCTTGCTGTTGCCCGGCACGATGGCAACTGCCTCTTCGCCCGCGGCGGTGGTGTACGGAATCGTATAGGAGACCACCGCAGGCCAAACCGTCGCACTACCAGTCTTACCACACAAGGCATAGCCGTCACGGACAAAATGGGCGGTCTTGTACGCGGTGGCTCCGCGCTCGTTGGTCACCCGAAACAGCCCGCTACGAATCGCACGCCAGTGCTGGGCTTTAACCGGCAACCGCCACTGGGCTGGTTCGCTCCCCGTGCGGATGAGCGTCACCGGTTTATAGATGCCCCCGGCATAGACCGCCATCAAATTGGCGGTTTGGAGCGGAGTCATGTTCACCTCGCCTTGGCCTATGGCATAGTTCCAGGCATCGCCTTTGGTGACGCTTCTGCCTCGCGAGTTGATATAGCTCTCCGTCGGGTTGATGCCACGGGCTGCCTCAGGCAAGCCTACCCCCGAGCTTCTGCCAACACCAGCCATGTCGAAGTAATCACACAGCCCACGAACGCCCACACGCTCACCGGTGTGGTACATGAAGATGTTGCAACTATGAGCGATGGCGTCGGACACCATGAGCGGGCCGTGGGCCTTTCGCCGGTTGGTCCCGTGAATCCGCCAGCATTTCCGCCCGCTGCGCGTCTTGGGGTAGTAGTATCCCTGACAATCGAAGGTGGTGGTCAGCGTGATCTTCCCCAGGCTGAGCCCCGCAATGCAGGTCAGCGGTTTCATGATCGAGCCTGGGGCATAAGCATTGGCAATCGCGCGAAACCGTAGCGGCTGACGCCGCATGTCACCGGCTAACTCGTTGTAGTGCTTGCGGTAGTCTCTGCTGTCGTAGCCGGGATAGCTCACCAGCGCGAGCACCTCGCGAGTCGGGACATCCAACACGACGATGGCACCGCCGCTCGGGTAAGGAGTGTTCGGAAGCATCTCCGCCATCAACTCGTAGAGGGCCTCCTGCAAGTCCAACCGCAGGGTCAAGGTGACGTCTGCGCCATTGACGGCAGAGATGTTTTCCACGACCTGACCAGCCCGGTTCTGCTGGAACAGGCCTCGCCGACCGCGAAGTTCCCCTTCGGCGGCGTACTCCACTCCAGAGACCCCCAGCTTTTCCGTGGAGCGGTAGCGAGTCAGTTCGTTGCCCTTGTTCGGGTCGCCGGCCAGGGTTGCCTCGGTCACTGCCCCCAATTGGCCCAGAATGTGCGGCAGGGCATGTGACCGATGATAATAGCGGTAGGTTGAGGCCCGCACCTCGACCCACGGATAGTCCTGAAGAACTTGCCTGGCGGCGATCTGATCTTGATCGTCCAGCCCCTCCACCACGGCATGAGCCATCCGCTCCTCTTCGATGGGAAACTCGTAGCCGTGGTAGTCTTCGAGCACCTTTCGCACCCGGGCGATTCGGGCGCAGATGTGCCGTGCCCGTTCGAGAAGGTCCTCGACACTCTCGCCGCTGAGAGGGGTGGCCCATGGCTTTAGCCGTGGGGAATACGAATCAACGCTCTATTCGCGTCCCCCACCTCTAAAGAG
>JAGLWJ010000050.1 GCA_023133475.1 Phycisphaerae bacterium
AATTACCTGATCGATAAGATCAAGAAAGAAATGGAGGAGATCGATCAGCCGCCCGACATCCGGGTTTTCAGGCTCAAGTACATCGACGTCAACGCGGCGACGACCATTCTGGAATCGATGTTCAACGCCCCGCGCCAGCGGCGCCTGACGCCCCAGCAGCGCCGGGCTTTGCAACAACAGCAAAAGAAACAGAAGCAGGCGCAGGCGCAACAGGACAAAAATAAACGCCGCCCCGGGCAACCACAGCCGGCCCCGCAAATTCAGCAGCAGCAACCCGGTCAAATCCGGGTCTTCCCCGATGCGCGGACGCACACGATTGTCGTCCGGGCAGCCCCGGAACAATACCCGGTGATCATCAAGCTGTTGGCCACCATCGACAAGAAGGGCACGGCGGCGGACTTTCGGATTTACAAGCTCGAGCGGCTCAACGCGGCGGAGGTGGAGGAGACGCTGAAAGAGATTCTGGGCCTCAACGCCCGCACCCGGCAAGCGGCGCGGCGTCAGCCGCAACGACGCACGCCCCAACGCCCAGGGCAAAAAACTCCGCAAAACCTGCCGACTCAGCAGCAGTTCGAGTTTGCCGGTCTCGGCGGCGAATCGCTGTCGCTCGGAGCCGCGGATCGAATCACCATCTCCAGCAACCCAGCCACCAATACCATTATGGTGGTGGCACCGGAAAAGACGCTGGACATGATCGGGCAACTCATCGAGCAGTTGGAAGAACGCACCCCTCCCGAACGGATAACCGAGACCTACGTGGTCCAACACGCCGACGCAACGGAGATAGTCACCCAACTGGAGCAGTTGTTTGGCGCCGGCAGAAGCAGTAGTAGGGGCGGTCGTGGCGGTAAGAGTGGCAAGGCCGGCAAGAGCACAGGGAGCACCGGTTTCGATCCAACGGAAGTCAACAACCCGATCTTCGTGCCTTTGGCGCGGACCAACAGCATTGTCATCCGAGCCCTTGAACCGGACATGCCCAAGATTCTGGCGATGATCGAGCGTCTGGACCAGAAGAGCGACGGCGATGCTCCCACGTACATCAAGCTCGAGCACGTCAAGCCGTCGGAAATCGCCAAGAAATTGCAAGAGGCGTTCGGCGGCAAGAAGAGTAGTGGTGGTCGGCGCGGCAGCAAGGGGGGTGGCACTAGCCCAACTGGTGTCACCATCACGGCTGACGACGGCAGCAAGCAGTTGATCGTCACCGCACCGGCGAAAGCGCTGGCGAACATCCGCGAGATGATATCGCGGATCGACGTCGAACAGACCAACCTGGACTTCAAGGTCTATCCGCTGACCCACGCCACCGCAGCCGACGTGCTCCAACGCATGAACCAATTGCTTAAGGTGCTGAAGCAGACCGGCAAGAAGCAGGGTGTGGACCTGGGGGCGTTCAGCGCGGTGGCTGACGAGGCGAGCAACTCGCTGGTGGTCGCCGGCGAGCCGAGCGTTTTCTCGATCGTCGAGGGGATACTGGCAAAGCTCGACGTTCCCCCGTCTGAAACGGTCCTCGTCGAGACGCGGACTTATCACCTGGAGTCAGCCCGAGCAAGTGACGTAGCCAACACCATCAACCGACTTTACGGTAAGAAGCGGGGCAAGGGCGGCCCAGCCCCGGCCCAGGCGGAGGCCAACCAGTCCACCAACATCCTGCTGGTGCGCGGAAACAAGAAGCAACAAGAGGAGATATACGAGAAGGTAATCAAGCCGCTCGAGGAACTGGGCGACCAGACGGCGCGGGTTACCGAGACCTATACGCTCAAGAACGCCAGCCCCGACACGTTGGTGCAGATCATCGGCAAGCAGTTTAGCTCGCGGGGCAAGGGGGCTGAAGGTGATCGCGTTGATGCCGCGGTGGACGCCGCCTCGCGGACCGTGGTGGTGACTGCCAGCCCGGCCAACCAGGAAAAGGTCGCGGCGCTGATCGCCAAGCTCGACAATGCAGCCGCCGTCGGCGGGCCGGTTAAGGAGCTTTATCAAGTGAAGCACGCCCGTGCCGGCGAACTGGTCACCACGCTCAAGGAGATGCTGGGGCGTGGTGGCGGGCGGGGAAAGACACAGATCACCGTAGTGGCCAACGAACCGCTCAACCAGGTGATCCTCTCGGGCACGCAAAAGGACGTGAACGAAGCCCTCACTCTGCTCGAATCGCTGGACAAAAAACCGCTGGATTCGGTCGGGAGGGTGGTCGAGGTGTACGACCTCAAGTACGCCGACCCCGACTCGATGTCCCGGACCATCGAAGCCAGCTTCGCCAAAGGCGGGCGGGGAAAAAGCTCCCAGGATACTGTTAAAGCCTCCTACGTTCGCGGGACCAACAGCCTGGCGGTCTCCGCCTCGCGCGAAAACCACGAAAAAATCAAAGAGCTGATCGCCCGCATGGACGTCGAGTCCAGCACACAACGCACCACTCACGTGGTCAAGCTGGAAAAAGCCAACGCCGAAGACCTCGCCGAGCGACTTGGCCAGGTCTACCAGAAGATGCGCGGTTCCAAGCGGGGTGAAGGCAGCATGAGTATCACCGCCGATCCGGGGACAAACTCGCTACTGATTTACGCCAATGAAACCGAGTTCGCACAAGTGCAGGAACTGGTGGCCACTCTCGACGTTACGCCTGAGGAGCGGCGGCAGATTCGCTCGTTCCAGTTGAAGCACGCTCGAGTTGAGAACCTCCAAGAGGCGGTGGCTCAGTTGTTCGGCGGTAGTCGAGGTAGCCGAGGCGGTCGCGGGGGGCGTGGTAGTCGCGGAGGCAGTCTGGGCGGCGATCAGGTGAGCGTTTATGCCGACGAGGCTTCCAACACCTTGGTGGTGGCGACTTCGGCTGAGCACATGGCCAGGATCGAAGCATTTATTAACGACGTTGATAAACCCGGGATGGGTGACCGCAGCGTTACCGTGGTGGAGATCGAAAACGCCGATGCCTCAGCCGTTGCCGATGCCTTGCAAGACATGTTCGCCGGTTCCTCCGGCAGGGGAGGGCGCAGAGGTGGAGGCGGCGGGCAGCAAGGCCTGTCCATCTCCAACATGCCGGGTTCCAACTCGCTGATCATCCGAGCCAACGAGAAAGAATTGGCGGAAATTCAGGCGGTGATCGCCGAACTCGAAACCACCGGCACCGGTGGCGGCGGCGAGATCAGGATCGTCCCGCTCAAGTACAGCGACGCGGAGGAGACCAAGGCTATCTTAGAAGAATACCTGCGCAAGCCCGGCACCCGAGGTAGCGGTGGCCGCAGTCGTGGCCGCGGACGCAGTGGGAGCAGTGGGGCGGGGGAACTGATCGGCGGGGTGCGGATCAGTGTCTCCGCACAGAACAACTCCCTGGTGCTTTCCGGTGAGGCTGAGCAACTTGAGAAAGTCTGCGAAGTAATCGCCCAACTCGACGTCGAGTCGAGCATGCAACGCACCACACACGTGGTCAAGCTGGAAAAGGCTGACGCGGAAGACCTGGCTGAGCGGCTTGGCCAGGTTTACCAACAGACGCGCGGCGGGCGCGGTTCCCGAGGCTCACGAAGTGAGGGCGGCAGCATGAGCATCACCGCCGATCCGGGCACCAACTCGCTGCTGATTTATGCCAATGAGACCGAGTTCACCAAGCTGCAAAGGTTGCTGGCTACTCTCGATGTCACGCCAGAGGAGCGGCGGCAGATTCGCTCGTTCCATCTGAACCATGCCGATGCCGAGAACCTCCAAGAATCGGTGACGCAGTTGTTCGGCGGCAGCCGGGGCGGTCGTAGTGGTCGTGGCGGGCGCGGTGGTGGTGGCGGCAGTGCTTTGCGTGGCCAGGTGGACGTTTATGCCGACGGGGCTTCCAACACGTTGGTGGTGGCGGCTTCGCCAGAGGACATGGCTCGGGTCGAGGCGTTCCTTGCCGAAGTCGACAAGCCGGGCATGGGCGATCGCCAGGTCACCGTGGTCAAGATCGAGAACGCCGACGCCTCGTCGGTGGCCAGTGCGTTGCAGGATATGTTCACCGGCTCCTCTGGCAGAAGGGGGCGCGGTGGTGGCGGTGGGGCACAGCAGGGTATCTCCATCTCCAACCCGCAGGGTTCCGTCGCGGTGATCATCCGAGCCAACGAGACCGAGTTGGCTGAGATTCAGGCGGTGATCGACGAACTCGAAGCCGCCGGCACCGGTGCGGGCGGGGCGATCAAGATCGTTTCGCTCAAGTTCAGCGATGCCGAGGAGACCAAAGCCATCCTGGAAGAGTACCTGCGCAAGCCCGGTACGCGGGGCGGTGGTGGTGGTCGTGGCCGTCGCAGCAGCAGCGCCGGCACCGGAGCCGACCTGATCGGCGGTGTGCGGATCAGCGTGTCAGCCAAGAACAACGCCCTGATTCTCTCCGGCGATAAGGAGCAGTTGGAGGAAGTCTGCGAGGTGATCGCCCAACTCGACGTGGAAATGGACGATTCGCGGTTGCCCAAGATCATCAAGCTCCAACACGCCCGGGCGACGGACATTCAGCCGCAACTCGAAGAGTTGTTCAAACAGCAGCGCAAGGGGCGAGACTCGGGCAGTACCGAGCCGGTGATCGTGGCTGACGAAGCCGCCAACTCGCTGATCGTGCGGGCTGGTGCGGCGGAGATGAATGCCATCATGCGGCTGGTGGGCCAACTCGATGCCGCCGACGCCGCCCCGGAGGAAATCCGCATCGTGCAGGTGGCATCGGGGATCAACGTCGAGGACATGGCTGCCATGCTCGAGGAGAGCTTCAATGCGTCAGCCAAAAGCACGGGGGGACGCAAGGGCGGGGCTAAAGCCCAACAGTTGATCGTCACCCCGGACAAGCGGACCAATAGTTTGATGTTGGCTGGTGCCCCGGCGCTGTTCGACAAGGCCGAAGCCGTGATTCGTAAGTACGAGGAGATGGGACCCAAGGGCGGCCAGGTGATTAAGGTTATCCGCCTCGATGAGCGGGACGTAGGTGAGATTGAACCGATCATTCGAGGTTTGATTGAGGATACCCAAGGGAGTAGCAAGAAGAAGAGTCCCAGCCGCTCGCGCGGGAGCGGTAAACGCGGACGCAAATAAGTGCGAGCGATGGCGCCCGTTGTGCAGGCTGGAAGCCTGCGCTACAGTGGGTGGCCCATCGCTTTAGCGGTGGGGGACACGAATACCTGGCGTGATTCGCGTCCCCCACGGCTAAAGCCATGGGGCACCCGGCAGGCTGGAAGCCTGCGATACAGGCGAGTGGTTCGGTTAACAGGGAAAAGGAGTCCGGCGACGGGCGGGACCGTCGTCGGAAAGTGACAGCGGCTTAATAAAGCCCGGAGGTCTGGTGATGAAGGCGATCTATACATTCCTGATGGCATGGCTGTTGGTTGTTCCGGCGATTGCGCAAGAGGAAACATCCGACCAAGGCACAGTCTCCGACCAGGAGGCGATCAACGTGCTGATGGATCAGGCGCTGGTTTTTAACGATGAGCCCGATCCGCTGATTGCCGAGTCCTCCGACGACGAACCGACCGACGAGGGAGAGGCTGCGCCCGGAGAACGCGCCGAGGAATCGGACGACGAGAAAAAAACCGCGCCCGAGGAGCGCGCCGACAAGTCTCCATTGTCCATCAGCGGGGTAAATCTGTCCGGTGCCGACGTGGAAATCCAAACCGTCGGGTCGGATACCATCATCATCACCGGCACCGAGAGCGATGTGGACATGCTCACCGCCCTGGTCGAGTTGCTCGAGGAAGAGGGCACAAAAAAGGACATGCAGGTGGTCACGCTGGAAAAAGCCGGTGCCAAAAAAGTGTCGGAGAAGGTGGAGGCTATCTATGCCAAACAAAAGCCGCGACCGGAGGACGAGGTCTCGGTGGTGGCGGTGGCTCCCACCGTGGTGGTGGTGTCAGCCCCAACCCATCTGATGGAGGAAGTGGTCAACCTGATCCACATCATCGACCGCCACAGCGCCCTGCCAGCCACCGATAACCTGAAGTTCTACATCAAGCATCGCAAAGCCTCCGAGGCGGCTGAGCAGTTGAAGAACCTGCTGGATACGCTACGCAAGAAGCAGGGCGAGGACGCCGGCCCGGAGTTTGAGATCGTCGCCATCGATGCCGACAACTCCATCCTGATAACCGCCCCGGAGAGCGAGCGGTCCAAGATTCAGAATCTGCTGGACTCCATCGACGTGGAACCGGTCGAAGGCTGGGGTGATGTCATGCTGGCGGTCTTCCCGGTCTACAACAGCAAGCCGGACAAGCTGGCTGACACCATCAACGAACTGATCTCCGCCCAGGACGGCAAGGGGAAGGGCAAAGAGGAGACCATCCGCCGCCTGCGCATGGTGATCCGCAGGCCCGGCGAGGAAGAACCGCGAGAGCTGCCGCCGTTGGACCTGGAGAAACCGCTACGGATCATCCCCGACGAAGGCACCGGCTCGCTGATCGTAGCCACGGTGGAGTCCAACATCGAACCCATGGGCGAGATTATCGACGTGCTCGACGGCGTGCCCGGGGCGGAGGAGATCGGGCTTAAGGTCTACCACCTGCGCTACACCGACGCCGAGACGGTATCGAGCATGTTGGACGACCTGTTCAAGACCGGCAAGGACCTACCCACACCGGCTGGTGGCAGCAAGAGCGAGGCGGTCCCCGAAGGGCCGGTGGGCGAGGCGCTGGTCTACAACATCACCATCGCCACCGACCTGCGGACCAACACCCTGCTGGTCGCGGGCAAGGCGGCCCAGATCGCCCTGGTGAGCACCCTGGTGAACAAGCTCGATGTGCCCTCCGCCGCAACGCGGTTCCCCTTGCGGTTGATCCGGCTGGAGCGCACCGACGCGACCCACCTGGGCACGATCGTCGAGCAGTTGTTCGAGGCTCGCCTCGAAGCCCTGGAGAAGAGCGATGCCGGCACCATGGTGGTCGAGCGAGCCAGGGTGTTTCTGGCGGTGGACATCCGCAGCAATTCGCTGATCGTGTCCGCCTCGGAGGAAAACTACGACGAGATTCTGGACATCATCCGAGACCTCGACGCCACCGGCGATCAGCTTGTGGAAAACGTTCGGGTAATTAACTGTCGCAACATATCGGCAGCCGACATGGCCAACAAAATCGACGAGCTGTGGAAACGCAAGGGCGACCTGCGCGGGGAGAGTGATCTGCCCGCCGACCTTCCGGTGGTGGTGACCGACCAGCGGAGCAATGCCCTGGTGATCGCCTCGTCGCCCGAGGACTTCGATGAGATCAAGCGGCTGGTCGATCGGCTGGAGAGCCAACCGCTGGCGCCCATCGCCCAGATTCGCATGATTACGGTCACCAACAACGACGCAGCCAAGGTCGCGGACATGCTCAAGGCCCTGTTCCAGGAGCGTATGGAGCAGCGTCTGGCTCAGGGGCAGGAGGAGAACCCTGCCGACCGGGTGGCTATCGCCAACGACCCGGGCACCAATACCATCCTGGTGGCATCGTCACAGGAGAACTTCGAGGAGATGCAGCAACTGGTCAAAGCCCTCGACGCCGTGCCGGACGTCGAAGGCGTGGTCAAATTCTACGTGCTGGAGTATGCCGAGGCAGCCACCGTCGCTGAAAAGATTAAGGAACTGTTTCAAGATGGCATTTACGACCCAGGCAAGGGGATCGATCGCCCGTTGGCTGAGGAGCGGCAGGAGGTCACCGTGGTGGCTGACCCGCGTTCCAACGCCCTGATCGCAAGTGCCGGCAAGACCAACCTGGCGATCATCGACAACCTGGTCAAGCTGATGGACACCGAAAACGCTCCGCTCTTCGAGGACGATACGCGAGTCTTCACCCTGGGCACCAGCGATGCCATCAAGCTGGCGGACATGCTCAAGGAACTCTTCGATGAGATCAAAAACAACGCCCCCGAGCCGGACCTGATCCGCCCACCCAGCATCATGGCTGACGAACGCAGCAACAGCCTGTTCGTGACCGGCTCTTCGGACAGCCTGAAACGCTGCGCCGACCTGGTCGAGCGGATCGAGGCTCAGGGCGTGCAGCGGACGGCGGTGTTTGAGATTTATCCGCTTGAACATGCGGCTGCGGCTGTGCTGGCGGAGAAGATGCAGGAGACCTTCGACCAGCGTGAACAGGGCGGTGACCAGGGTGCAAGAACGCCAATCTACATCATGCCCGACGAAACCACCAACAGCCTGATCTGTAGCGCCTCGCGCGACGACCATGAGGTCATCGTGGATTTGCTGGCTTTGCTGGACAAGCCGTCCACGCTCATCAAGCAGTTTGACATCTTCCCGCTGAAGGTGGCTAGGGCGGAGAAGCTGGCGGAGACCCTGGAGAACGTGTTCCAGAGTTCCACTGGTGGCAGTAATGCCCGGGCGGACGTCATCGCAGTCGAGCCGGACTTGCGGACCAATTCGCTGATCGTCTGGGCTGCCCCGTCGCAACTCGAGAATATCGCCCTGATCGTGGAGAGGCTGGACACCCAGGACCCCACCAAGGAAATGCAAATGCGGGTCATCCGGCTTGAGAACGCTCTGGCAGAGGACTTTGCCGAGAAGTTCACCGAAACACTTTTCGCCGGCGAGCAGCCGTCCGGCAGCGACGATCAGGAGGCGGTGATTCTATCCTTCCCGGTGACGCTGGAGGACGGGACCAAGGTGGTGCACAAGCTGCTGCGACAGGACATCACCATCACCGACGACC
>JAGLWJ010000500.1 GCA_023133475.1 Phycisphaerae bacterium
ATAGAACGCAGAGACGCAGAGGGCGCAGAGAAGAGAAGACTGGTTTGTGCACATAAATAGAACGCAGAGATGCAGAGGGCGCAGAGAAGAGAAGACTGGTTTGTGCAAATAAATAGAACGCAGAGACGCAGAGGGCGCAGAGAAGAGAAGACTGGTTCGTGTGAGTTAATAGAACGCAGAGACGCAGAGAGCGCAGAGAAGAAAAGATTGGTTTGTACGAATAGATAGAACGCAGAGACGCAGAGAAGAGAAGAAAAGAGAAGAAAAGGGTATTTTGTAGGTGCGCGTATATTCGGCGAAAGACTATCCTCACAAGGAGTTGACCGAGCGGGTGATCGGATCCGCCATAGAGGTTCATCGGTCCCTCGGGCCGGGGTTCCTGGAAGACATCTATGAGCGGGCCATGCTGGTGGAGTTGCGCCACGCCGGGCTTAACGTTAAACAGCAACAGGTGTTCCCAATCTGGTATCGTGAGGTTCAAGTAGGCAACCATAGGGCAGATTTGGTGGTTGAAGAACGGGTGCTCGTTGAGTTGAAAGCCGTCGAGAAACTCCACCCTAAACATGCCGCGCAGGTGAAGTCAACGTTAAAGGCCGCCAGCTTGGAGGTCGGCTTGCTAATCAACTTCAACGAAGCGATCCTAACGGATGGCATAAAGCGTATCGTGCTTACCAGGGGAACAAGTAGATGAACGCAGAATCAATCTCATTCTTCTCTGCGCCCTCTGCGTCTCTGCGTTCAACTAACCCTTCAGCCCCAGCGCAGATAATCGCAGAATCAATCTCATTCTTCTCTGCGTTCTCTGCGTCTCTGCGTTCAACTAACTCTTCCGCCCCAGTGCGGATAATCGCAGGATCAATCTCATTCTTCTCTGCGTTCTCTGCGTCTCTGCGTTCCCAATCTCTTTCGGAGTCCATACCGTGGCGATTTTGATTGATGAAACGAAGAAAGTTCTCGTTCAGGGCATTACCGGTCGCGAGGGTATGGCTCGGACTAAGTTGATGCGCGAGTTCGGCACGCAAGTTGTCGCCGGCTGCACTCCCGGCAAGGGCGGGCAGGAGGTGCTGGGGGTGCCGGTGTTCGATACGATCGAGGAGGCTAAGGAGAATGTCGGCGAGATTGACATTTCGGTGATCTTCGTGCCGGCAGCCTTGGTCAAGTCGGCGGCGTTGGAAGCCATCGCAGCGGGTATCAAGCTGTTGGTGCTGGTGCCCGATCGGGTGCCGCTCTACGACGTGTTGGAGATCACGCGGGCAGCCGAGCAGGCGGGTACGCGATTTGTGGGGCCTAACACGCTGGGCGTGTTGTCGGTTGGCAGGGGGGTGCTGGGCATGATCGGCGGCAGGGCGGACTCCGCCCGCAAATGGTTCAAACCCGGGCGTATCGGCGTGGCTTCACGTAGCGGCGGGATGACCTCGTCCACCGGGTACTACCTCTCACAAGCCGGCATCGGGTTGTCAACATTATGTCACGTCGGCGGGGATTCGGTGGTGGGCACGCCGTTGCCGGACGTGGTCGAGTTGTTCGAGGCTGATCCCGACACTGACGGCGTGGTCATGTTCGGCGAGATCGGCGGCACTCAGGAGGAGCGTGTGGCTGACCTGATCGAGCAGGGCAGGTTCACCAAGAAGCTGGTGGCCTACATCGGCGGAGCCGCCGCCAAAGAGGGCACCCGATTCTCCCACGCCGGAGCTATCATCGAAGGCGGGCGCGGAACACACGAGCAAAAGGTCAAACGCCTCCGCGATGCCGGAGCAACAGTAGTAGATGCCTTCGGCGACCTCCCCGAAGCTGCCAAAAAGGTACTCGGATGAAATGGAAAATGGAAAATGGAAAATGGGAAATGAGGGATGGGAAACGTGATGAATTGAGAATTGAGAATTGAGAATGGAGAAGAGGGAAACGAAAAACTGAAAACGTTGCCCAGTCAGCATTTTCCATTTTCCATTTTCTATGAGAGGAGATATTGGATGTCTGGGCGATGGTATCGTTACCATGAGTTCTATCCGCGTTCCACACCTCGTCAGGCTAAGGGCGGGATCAAGGCTCAATCCAAACGTGGCGCGTTTGGGCAGAGTTGGTGGGCCAAACGCTGGATCGCGGTGCTCGAGAGCTTTCATATCGGCGCACGGCTTGGCCGAGGGCGGTCCTATGCCCGCCGCGGACAGGTGCTCTCGATCGACGTGAGCGAAGGCTGTGTGACGGCGGAGGTGCAAGGGTCCCGGTCGCAGCCCTACCGTGTTGCCATCAAGGTCAAGCCGCTCTCCGCCGCACAGTGGAAGAAGTTGGCCAAGGCGCTCTCTGGTCAGGCCCTTTTTGTGGCGAAGCTGTTGGCTGGTGAGATGCCGCAGGACATTGAAGAGGCCTTTACGGATGCCGGACTGTCGCTCTTTCCCGAGAAACTCAAAGACCTGAAGACCGATTGTTCTTGCCCGGACTGGTCGAACCCGTGCAAGCACATTGCGGCGGTGTACTACCTGCTCGGAGAGGAGTTCGACCGTGACCCGTTCCTGCTCTTCAAGCTGCGCGGGATGAGCCGGGAGGAATTGGTCGGGCTGCTGGATACCGCCGGCGGAGAGGCGGGCAAACAAGGATTCCCGACCAAAGCCGCCGCATACGAAGCCGAACTGCAAGCCCCTGAACCCTCCGAACCGTTGCCCTGCGATGTGGATGCCTATTGGAACCGGATCCGTTTGCCTGACGACTTGTTTGGAGAAGTTAGGGTTCCCACCCTGCCTGCTGCCTTACCCAAGCGGCTGGGGAGTTTCCCATTCTGGCGGGCTGAGGAACGGTTTCTGGAGGCAATCGAGGTGGTTTACCAGGAAGCCTCCACGGTGGGCATGGATGTATTCCTGGGGGAGCAGTCGTAGGGCGGGTGCTACCCGCCTTCTTGGCATGTTGCGGCGGGTGGAACCCGCCCTACTTGTTGCCTTGTTGCCTCGTTGCCTCTTGCCTCTTACCTTTTGCCTCTTGCCTTGTTCCAACCCCCGCGGAAATGGTTCGGCAAGAGATGGTTTACCCGAACCTCCCGAAGGTTATAATAGAGTGCATGATGAAAAGAAATCGACGATCCAACCGACGACACGCCGGGCTGAGCCTGCTCAAACGCGCCCTGATGGCGTGCCTTATTTTGTGGCTTACCTATGGGGCTGTCCCTGCCGCCTTTGCGATCAAGGTGGCTTCCGAACCCAACAAGCAGAAACCTGTTTTCCAGTGGATATTCTCTATTGTGATGGTGGGGCTGGTTTGTGCGGTGGCTTTTAAGAACCCCAAACGCTCTCACCAATCCTAGCCTAACCCTGTGAGGAGGAACCTGGTGTTCACCAAACGTAGTTTGATCGTGGGGCTGGTCGGACTGAATCTTGCACTGGCGGCAGTGCTGATCTTCAGCCGCGACGTGCTCCCCACCGCCTATGCCGCTCGTGGCGGGCGCCCGGGCGATTTCGCCGTTTGCACCGTCAAGGTCCACAAGGATTTTGACGCTGTCTACATTCTTGACCATCAATCCCGCAAGTTGCACTGCTTCGTTCCCTCCAAAAGCCACGACGCAAAGTTGACGTTCGTGCAGACCCGCGACCTGGAATCCGACATCCGGCGCACCGACTAACCGGGAAAGAGACTTCAATCATGGATAACAAGAATCTTACCATAGCCGTCCTTGGCATCACCGCCGTCATCCTGCTGGTTGGGGTGATCATCGTGAACTCTCAACCGCAGCCGGCTCTTGCCTCCGCCGGGCCGGGGATCGAGTCGGGCGATTACATTTTGGCCACCGGGCAGTTTCTCCCTGACGAGCATCTGCTGTATGTGATTGACGCCGTTTCGCAGCGGATGATCGTTTACCGTTTCGATATCCGCACCCGCCAGTCATTCAGCCCCACCGACGGGGTGGACCTTGCGCTGCTACGTGAGCAGGCAGCCCAAGCCGACCCCCAGCAACCGCAACCACGCTCCGGCAGAAGCCGAGGACGAGGCCGAGGACGACCGTAAGGGGGCGATTTTCTGAGGGCTATTTATTTTACCGATCGCGGGCGCTAGGCCCGGACGGGTGGCATGGCCAAGCGTCTCCGACGGTAGGCTGCCATAAGGTGACCCTGTTTCACAACCGGAGACATA
>JAGLWJ010000501.1 GCA_023133475.1 Phycisphaerae bacterium
GACGGTTTCTTCATGGAGTCGCACCCAAAGCTTAAGCCGGTGGACGCACCGACCCGAGGCGTACACTTCGCCGGTTTCTGCGAGGCTCCCAAGGATATCAAAGACTCGGTGTGTCAGGCTGGGGCGGCGGCTTCTCGGGTCGGGGCGCTGCTCAACGCCGGGCAGATTCAGATCGAGGCGATCACCAGCCGGATCGACGAGCAGGCGTGCATGAAGTGTGGCCAGTGCGCCGTGGTGTGTCCCTACGGGGCGATCGTTTGGAAGAAGGGGGAAGTGGCGGTGGTGGTCGAGGCGGCATGTGCCGGTTGCGGAGCCTGCGGAGCCACCTGCCAGTTCGGGGCGATCACCATGCGACACTTCACCGACGACCAACTCATTGCCCAGGTGCGGGCTGTGTTGGCTGATGAGCCGCAAGAGAAGGTCTTCGTCTTCGCCTGTAACTGGTGTTCGTATGCCGGCGGTGATATGGCTGGCATCTCTCGGATTCAGTATCCGTCGAGCAACCGCGTGATCCGGACGATGTGCTCAGCCCGGGTGTCGGAGGAGATGGTGCTGGAAGCGTTTCGCTGCGGGGCTCCTATGGTTCTGGTGTCGGGGTGTCATTATGCTGATTGCCACTACATCAGTGCCAACCGGCAGACCGTCAAGCGTGTGCAACGTCTGTGGGATAAGCTGGAAAAAGCCGGCGTGCGCCCGGAGCGTCTGCAACTCGAATGGATCAGCGCCGCCGAAGGGCAGAAGTTTGCCAAGGTGATGTATCAGATGGAGGAGCTACGCAAGGCCGTCACGAAGGAGGAAATCGAACATGCCCGCAAAGCGCTGAAACCAAAACCCAAGAAGACCGCCAAGAAGAAAACCGCCGTTGCGGCAGTAAGTTGAGCAGCAACAGGTTCGAGGGAGTGTGCTTGTGAGGATGAGTCCAAGGTCCAAGGTCCAAAGTCCAAGGTCCAAAGTCCAAGGTCCAAGGTCCCGTTGGTTTCTGACTTTGGACTTTGGACTTTGGACTTTGGACTAATTAGGCGGCTACAGGAGAGTCCGGTGATGCCCACGACAACAACAGAAAATTTGCGATGTATGATGTGCGGGCACGAGTACACCGAACAGGTGGAAAAGGGGGAGGACAAAGAACGTTCCTGTCCCAAGTGCCGCTCGAACAGTATTCGACATATGAAGAAGAAAGCTGTCAGCTCTCAGCTCTCAGCTTTCAGCAAAAGCGGTGCGACAGAGGACTGATAGCTGATAGCTGACGGCTGATAGCTTTTCACGGAGTGCCCCGAATGCCTGAAACGCCCGGTGAAAAAGATGATGTTGTGCGGGTGAACTTCCAGTTCCGTCGGGAGTTGGCAGAGAAGGTCGAGGGCAACCTGGCGAGTTTTTGCTATCAGTGCGGGGCTTGTGTGGGTGATTGCCCGGCGGCGACGTACGGCGACGAGTTCAATCCTCGTGAGATCATGCTGAAGGTTCTATACGGGCTGGGGGATGAGTTGCTCGTCGAGGATTCGATCCTCTGGGAGTGCACCAATTGCTACAACTGCCACGAGCGTTGCCCCCAGGAGGTCAAGCCGGTCGAGGTGATTATCTCGCTAAAGAACATGCTGGCGGATTTGGGGATTTACCCGGATGCGGTGGAGAAAGTCATCAAGACGTTCGAGGAGACCGGGCGCACCACTCCGCTAAGCGCAGCGGTTACCCGGCAGCGTGAGCGATTCAACCTGCCGCCGCTGCCGCCGGTCCCGATCGAGGAAATACAAAAGCTCCTTGAGCCGGCTCCGGACGAAGGAGGAGCGGACCCTACTGATGGCTGAAAGCTGACAACTTCCAAAGGAGTAGCGAATTGAGACGCTTTGCGTTTTTTCCCGGCTGTCTGATCCCGGTGCGGCATCCCGCGATGGAGTTTGCCATCCGGCACACGTTGCCGAGGCTGGGCATCGAGATCGTCGATCTGGAGGGGGCTTCGTGCTGCCCGGACCCGATTTATTTTAAGTCCAAGGACAAACTTTCGTGGCTGGCTGTCGCTGCTCGCAACCTTAGTTTGGCTGAGGACCTGGGGCTGGACGTCTTCACCAACTGCTCGGGATGCACCGCCACCCTCTCGGAGACGTACCACCTGCTCCAGGACGAGAGCTTGCGGGCGAAAGTGAACACGCGGCTGAAGCGGATCGGGCGGCAGTACCGCGGCACCAGCCGCGTGCGGCATATCGTGACCCTGCTGCGTGACGTAGCCGGTTACGATGCGGTCCGCCAATCCGTCGTGCGCCCGCTGGAGGGCCTGAAGGTGGCAATCCACTACGGATGCCACCTGCTCAAGCCCAGCCGCATCATGCAGGTGGACGATCCCAACAACCCCACGGTGATGGAAAAGCTGGTGACCGCCCTCGGAGCGACCCCCGTGCGCCATCGCAACTGGTACCTCTGCTGCGGCAAAGCCTGCCAGACCGAAGACATACCCGCCAACATGATGCACGACCTGCTGAGCACGGTGAACGACGAGCAGGCTGACATTTTGGGGATGATCTGCCCCACCTGCTTCGGCCAATTCGACCACGGCCAGATGAAGGTCTCCAAGCAATTCGGCGAGGATTTCCACACCCCGCCCATCTACTACTTTCAGCTTTTGGCCTTTGCCCAAGGCGTGCCTTACGACAAACTCGGCTTCGAGCGTCAGCGCTTCAAACCTCAGTGCTTACGCCGTTTCGAGGCCTCCGCCGCTGTGTAGGGCGGGTTCCACCCGCCTTCTTGGCATAATGCGGCGGGTAGAACCCGCCCTACAGCATAAGAAGGCGGGTAAAACCCGCCCTACAACTTGTCTAATGTTGGGCTTGCTTCATGTTGGAATGATGCTATATTAGATGGATTCTGGCGTTCCCGAGCGGCGGGGGCCGGTTTTGTTTCTATGTCAGGTTTTGCCTGGTTGAGGAGATTCTGGTGGCCGTCAGGCTTAGACTAAAACGATTTGGTCGTCGTCACCGTCCTTTCTACCGAGTTACCGCAATGGATCGGCGCCAACCGCGCGACGGTCGGGCTATCGAAGAACTCGGGCATTACGACCCTCTAATACGCGATCCGGAAAAGCAGGTTGTACTGAAACGCGAAAGGATCGAGTACTGGTTAAGCGTCGGGGCCCAGCCGAGCGAGACGGTCCGAAACCTTTTGAAGAAAAATGGAATAGGACCGGGCCAAGGCTAGCGTCGGTCCCGTGCCGATGTGATGCGGATTAAGGTACTGACGCTCTTTCCCGAGGTTTTCGCCCCCTTTGTGGGGTCGAGCATTATTGGCCGGGCGGTCGACTCGGGGTTGGTGACGTTCGAGTTTATCCAATTGCGAGACTCTACGGAGGACAAGCACCGTAGCGTAGACGATAAGCCGTTCGGCGGTGGGGCTGGTATGGTCTTGATGTGCGGGCCGATGTTTCGAGCGGTCGAGCAGATCGAGTCGCAAAGCTCCGCTGAACTGGTGAAAGTGTTACTGACCCCGCAAGGTGAGCGGCTGGGGCAATCGTCGGTTCGGGAGTTGGCGGCAGTTGATGAGTTGCTGCTGATTTGCGGGCACTACGAGGGTTTCGACGAGCGAATCCGGCAGGGTTTGGGCGTCCGGGAAGTTTCCGTTGGGGACTTCATTTTGTCGGGTGGGGAGTCGGCTGCCATCGTGTTGATCGACGCGGTGGTGCGGCTTTTGCCGGGGGCGCTGGGTGACGAGGCCTCCGCTGGTGACGAGTCTTTCGAGGGCGGCTTGTTGGAGTATCCGCAGTACACCAGGCCTCGCTCGTTTCGTGGGATGGAGGTTCCCGAGGTATTGCTCTCCGGCAATCACGCGAAAATCGCGGAATGGCGGATGGAGCAGGCAATTGAGCGGACCCGGCAACGCAGGCCGGAGCTGATGTAAAACCGCGGTGCAACCGTATGGCAAAGCACGCATGACACCGCACGTGACGTTTTCGGCAATGGGAGTATGAAGGTGGATCAAAAGTTGATACAGCTCGCCGAGCAGGCCTGCTTGAAGAATAAGCTTCCGGAATTCGGCGTTGGCAATACTGTCGATGTCTACGTAAAGATCGTCGAGGGTGCCAAGGAGCGCGTCCAGATTTACAACGGGGTGGTCATCGCCAGGCGCGGTTCCGGGGTAAACCACATGTTCACTGTCCGGCGGATCGTCAACAACGAGGGGGTGGAACGGACCTTTATGCTCCATTCGCCCCTGCTGATTGACGTGAAGGTGCGTCGTCGTGGCAAGGTGCGGCGGGCGAAGCTCTACTACCTGCGTGATCGCATTGGTAAAGCCCGGCGGCTTCGTGAGGTGCGGGTGTCCTCGACCAAAACCAAGGGGGGCAAGCGGGCCATGGCGACTCCTGAACCACCTACTGAAGAACTCGCGACGGCGGGCGTGTAATTTACGGGTATGCGCTGGCGTCGGCGATACACGAGGCTATCCAGGGAACAACTCGGGCGTTTGGGCGAGAAGCTCAGCGCTCGTTTTCTGCGCCGGCAAGGGTACCGGATCGTCATCCGCAACTACGTCTGTCCCGTCGGCGAAATCGACCTGGTTGCATTGGATGGTCAAAGCCTGGTCTTCGTCGAGGTGAAGACTCGCTGCCGCGACACAGTTTCCAATCCCGAATCTGCGGTGAACTTCCACAAGCGCCGGCAGATTACCGCAACGGCTAACTACTATCTGCTCCAGACCGGTGCCCAGAATCGCCCCTGTCGGTTTGATGTGGTTGCGGTGGTTTTGCGGGATGGTCTCGCACCGGAGATGGAGCACTTTGTTGACGCCTTCTGCCCCACCGGGACGTAGGGCGGGTTTCACCCGCCAATTGGTACCGCGATCAGTACCGCGATCAG
>JAGLWJ010000502.1 GCA_023133475.1 Phycisphaerae bacterium
TCGCTATCACCGTCAGCCTGATCGGCGTTGGCATCGTTCGGACAGTTGTCCACGTCGCCGCAGACCCCATCGTTGTCGGCGTCGTTGTAGGCATCGTTCGGGCATGCGTCGCAATCGTCGGGGATTCCGTCGCTGTCGGCATCGGGATCGCAATCGTCGGGGACTCCGTTGGTGTTGCAATCGTTGCCCTCCAACTCGCAGCGGTCCGCAATGCCGTTGCTGTTGCAGTCCAGGTCTCCCGGGCCCACCTCGCAGTCAGCTCCCTCGCGTTCCCCGTAAACAAGCGTATATGATTCAGTGCCCTGGCCAACACCACGATCGAACAGATGGATGCGATGCTGGCGGAAGGGTTGCTCGTCGCCCTCGCGGAAGGTGCGGTCCGTCTGCCACGCGCTGAACCCGATGACCAACTCCGAACCGTCCGAACGTTCGACCCGCAGCAACGGGTGATCCCCATTGGCAAGATCGGGCGCCTTGATGTACGCCCAACCGGACGGCATGTTGGTAGTCGTCAGGTGGGCTTCGTATATGCCCTCCTCACCCGTTTCGGTCAGCGGCGTGATGCTGACATCGAGCACCGGGATGACCTGTTCCACCTGCCCGTTGCTCAGGTGCACAGTATCGGGCAGGTCCTTGCGGTCCGGGTCCTCGGGGAACTCGTACGGATCGTCGGGGTATTCAATCTGGTTGGTCATAAAGTCCATCAGCAGATCGTCCACCGGGTCCTCCGCACGCACCACGTGGATCAGCTCGAATATCTCCACGCTGTCAATGGCTGACAGTGTCGGGTCGCCCAGCGGGTTGATGTGTTCGTACTCGGCTGAGTATTCGGTGAACTGACCCTGCAACGTCGAGGTCATCAACCACCGTGCCACCACCGTCTCACTCGGGGCTATATCACCCAGGGTGATGTTCAGCGCCGGAGTGAAGGCCTCGATGCCAACTTCCGTGCCGATAAGCTCGAAGGCGATTATCAGCCCTCGCTCGTTGTCGATAATCTTGGGCTGGCCCGAAGCCACCCGCACGTTGCAGGCTTCACCGTAGCCCTGGTTGGTCATGGACAGACCCAGCGAGAAGGGCTCTGACGGTTCGATCTCCTCGGTGAACGGATCGTCGCTGAACACGTCTCGCTGCCAGAAGTATTTCACGATCAGGCTGGGGTCGGGCTTGACCGTGATCAGCACCGGCTCCAGCGAGATGGTGGCGCTCTCGATACCCTGGGTGTAGGAGAACACACCGCTGACAAAGTATTCGATCGGCTCTATCGGGGCGGCTTCGGTTCGCGGGATCACCAGCCAGGTCACCTGGCCGATGTCGTTGGTCCCCAGTGCGCCCGCGCCGTCAATCCCAGTCAGCCCACCGCTAATCTCCGCCTTGCCGACCGCGAACAGATCATCGGCAGGATTCCCTTCGGTATCGGTGATGCTAAAGCCCACAAAGATGTTCTCGACCTCGACAAGGTCGTCGGGATTCTCGATCACCAGCTTGGGGGCGAACCCGGTGCGGGTGATCACCGCCTGCTGCTCGATTTGCAGGCGGACCTTGGCGCAGATGTCCTCCTCGTCGCGGACATTGGCCTCACGCATCCGGTATCCGTATATGTACTTGGGCATGAGTTCGTGCCACCGATCGATGACTTCCTGTTGTGCAGCCTCGAACTCCGCCCGATACCGATCGATGTCCACCGGGGTGCCATAATGACCTTCGCCTTCGCGGCCGGCACAGCCCACCGAACCACAATCGCCTATTGGCTCAACGAAGAAGTAGTCGGTGCAGGGGATCAG